>JAUYFR010000026.1 GCA_030690855.1 Gallionellaceae bacterium | reverse complement strand
ACGCCAACCGACCTGTTCACTCATCCAACGCTCTAGCCAAGGCTTAGCAGTTTTCCACAAATCTAGTTCAGGATCTAACTGCAAGCCTAGACCCTCAATGTTAAGTAGCGTTTTTTGCAGTAAAACTAATTGTGGTTGAATCTCCACACCAAAGCGGCGTGATGTTTGAAATAAGCGCAACAAAATTTTACCGAACGACACTTCGCGCAACGGCCGATCAAAAATGGGTTCACACACTGCACGAATCGCCGCTTCTAATTCATCTACCCGCGTTTTCGCAGGTACCCAGCCTGACTCAATATGGACTTCAGCGACGCGTTTGTAATCGCGATTGAAAAAGGCAATAAAGTTTTGCGCTAGATAATTTTTATCCACATCATTCAGCGTACCCATAATGCCAAAATCTAGTGCAATGTAACGCCCATCAGCGGCTACTTGCACGTTGCCGGGATGCATGTCGGCATGGAAAAACCCGTCACGGAAAACCTGCATGTAAAAAATCTCAACACCATCAGAGGCTAGCTTAGAAATATTGATGTTGGCTGCACGTAAGGTGTCGATCTGGCTGACGGGAATGCCGTACATGCGTTCCATTACGATGACATTGGTGTCGCACCAGTCCCAATACATTTCTGGTACTAGCAACAAGTTAGACTTCGCAAAATTGCGTTTAAGCTGGCTAGCACATGACGCCTCTCGCATTAAATCAAGCTCATCATGTAAATATTTTTCAAACTCAGCGACCACTAACTTCGGCTTGAGGCGTTTACCGTCTTCCCAAATGCGTTCAATTAAACCCGCACAAATTGTTAGCAAGGCAAGGTCATGCTCAATGACATGAATAATGCCTGGGCGCAAAACTTTAACGGCGACTTCGCGTCCATCTGGCAAAACAGCAAAGTGGACCTGTGCTACCGAGGCGCTGGCGATTGGCGTTTCATTGAAACTTTTGAATACCTCAGAGAGTTTTTTCTTATAGATTGATTCAAGTAGGGCCACTGCTTGAGCGGAAGGGAAGGGCGGAACTTGATCTTGTAATTTGGCTAATTCGTCGGCGATGTCGGTAGGAATTAAGTCGCGACGGGTAGAAAGCATTTGCCCAAACTTAACAAAAATCGGACCAAGATTTTCCAGTGCAAGGCGTAAACGTTCGGCTCTAGGTGCGGAGGTGTTGCGGGCAAACAAAAGCAGATTGAGTGGAGTTTGTAACCAACGAGTGCGTTCATGAGCGAGTAAAAACTCATCGAGGCCGAAGCGCAACACCACAAAAACTATTTTAAATATTCTAAGGATACGCATCATGTAGTTAATCGGCTATAAAACGTTATTGCGCTAATTGTACCAAGCGATGGGCGATAAAACGGGTAAATAAAAACGGCGCGAGGATAAGTCGCGCCGTTAAATGAAAGCTTCAAAAAATTACGAAACTTGCTGAATACCGCTCAGTAGCCAAACTGCTTTGTCGTCTTTGGTATTTTTTTGCACATGCCAAATTTCATCGAAGTTTTCAGGTGCATTATTGTTTTCACGCAATTGACCACTCATGCGCACGCTGGCGATTGCAACATCATGTTCAGTAACCACTTCGAGCAACTCCGCGTTAACCGAAACCACATTCGTGGTTTGAGGCGTGTTGTCACGCTCAGCAAACTGCATTGAAATTTCGGCATACATTTCAGGCGTGGTGTACTCGCGAATATCGTTCAAATCTTTGCGATCATTGGCGGCCTGCAGGCGAATGAACGAAGTTTTTGCGCTACGTAAGAACGCATCGACAGGAAAGTCGCTCGGAATATTACCTGCCGCTGGAGCCGCGATAGACGCCGCACTGCCAGACATTGCTTGTGGTGCAGGAGTAGATGAGCCGCTGTATGGCGCTCCGGCACCCGCATATTGCATCGAAGACTGCTGCTTTTTACGGAACATTGAAATTAGCAACATCACTACAGCGCCAGCAGCTAAAGCCATCAAAATGCCGCCCATCGCACCACCCAAACCACCGAGCCCACCAGCAAACATTGCGCCCAAACCGGCGCCGATAGCTAAACCAGCCAGAGGGCCAAGCCATTTGTTGCCCGTAGAGGCGGGTGCTGCGGCTGGCGCAGGTGCGGCAGCAGGCGCTTTTTGAGTTTGTTGAGGAGACATAGAACGTTGTTTGCCAACACTTCCGCCGCCACCAAAGCGCTTGGCCTCAGCAGTCGTTGCGAGCAAAGAAAGAGTGGAAAGAACAATCGTTAAAAGCAACAAGAAACGTTTCATGTGATTCCTCAGTAAGTTGAAAACGAGCGTCAGTATAACAAGACACAGACACTAAATGGTGACACAGTCTGTAAATTCAAGACCTTGTTTAGAACAACGGCTCAGCAATAAAGTTCAATACTTCGTTGTTAATGGGGTGAGCAAAGCTTAAAGAGGTAGCGTGTAATAGTAAACGGGGCGCACTAAGCACCTCACCATACAGCGCATCACCTAAAATTGGATGCCCGATTGCTGCTAAGTGAAGCCGTAGTTGATGAGTGCGACCGGTCACTGGGATAAGCGACAGTCGGCTGGCATTGTTAGCCTCATCACAGGCTAGCAAGGAATAGCGAGTGAGTGACGGCTTGCCAAGCTGGTGATCTACTTTTTGCAAAGGGCGATTTGGCCAGTCGGTGATGAGCGGAAGATTGATCTCGCCATTTGAAGAAGCCAGTCTGCCCGAAACAATCGCTTCATAGCGTTTTTCTACAGCGCGTACACGGAATAACTCAGACAAAGTGCGTTGCATTGTTGCGCCACGCGCGAATACCATTAGGCCAGAAGTAGCCATATCTAAGCGATGTACAGTGAGTGCGTCAGGAAATATTGTTTGGAGTCGCGTAATTAAACAGTCTTGTTTATCTTCACCGCGACCAGGGACTGAAAGCAGCCCCGCTGGTTTATTCACCACCAGCAAATAATCATCGTGGTAAAGCAAATCCAGAATAGTTAAAACCAAACTAGGCTTTTTTCACGAATTCAGTTTTAAGCTGCATGGCACCAATGCCATCAATTTTGCAATCAATATCATGGTCGGCATCTACTAGGCGGATATTTTTTACCTTGGTACCCACCTTTACGGTTGATGATGAGCCTTTAACTTTTAAGTCCTTGATAACCGTGACTGAATCGCCGTCCATCAATATTGTGCCAAATGCATCTTTGAACACGC
>JAUYFR010000018.1 GCA_030690855.1 Gallionellaceae bacterium | reverse complement strand
GGCAGCTTGTCGGGCAGGTGGTCGAATTTGCTAACGGCAGGATCGGTTTTTCCTACGATAAAAAATACTTGGCTTCTGGTATCGCGATATCACCTAAATATCTTCCATTAGAAGCGGGTAACTTTGAGTTCCCTGAATTACGAAATTCAGAATCCTTTCTTGGATTACCAGGCGGATTGGCAGACTCGCTTCCCGATACTTTCGGAAACAAGATTATCCAGAATTATTTTGAGACGAAGGGAGAAAGGGATAAAGCATTAAGCCCCGTTCAACGTTTACTCTATATCGGCAAACGTGCGATGGGTGCACTTGAATACACTCCCGCATTACAGCGTAAAACAAAAGAGGAAGAGCTGGCGCTGGAAGTGCAGGCATTGGTGGAGTCTGCCCGCAGATTGATCGAGGGAAACGCGTCTGATGCCGTGCAAGAAATCATGCGAGTCGGTGGATCGGCGGGGGGCGCGCGTGCAAAAGCGTTGATACTTTGGGATAAGGAGTTGAAGCGTGTGCGATCAGGTTTTGCGACACCAAAAAATGGAGAGGAATCTTGGTTAATTAAATTCGATGGGGTGGGTTCAGCCAATGCCTTGGATATGAATGCCAAGCCTTTCAACCGTATCGAATACACCTATGCTTTGATCGCCAAACAGGTTGGCATCGAAATGTCAGAGGTGTCTTATCTTGAAGATAACGGCTTATTTCATTTCATGACCAAGCGCTTTGACAGAGTGGCGGATGAGAAATTGCACATGCATAGCTTAGGCGGAATGACGCATACCGATTTCAATCAACCTCAAGCATTTAGTTATGAATCATGGTTCAGGCTGATGCTTGAATTACAGCTCGGACATCAATCATTGGAGCAAGGATTTAGACGGATGGTGTTCAACATCGTTGGGCGCAATCAAGATGACCACGTTAAAAACATATCATTCCTAATGGATTCCTCGACACGGGAATGGAAATTAGCGCCTGCCTATGATCTGACATTTGCTGCTGGGGCAGGCTACACCGCGCAGCATCAAATGACACTAGGCGGGATGTCGGACAATTTCACTCGCGCACATTTGGTTGATGTTGGAGTGAAGTTTAGTATCAAGCATCCAAGTGCTGTCATTGACGAAGTGGTCGATGCATTTGCAAAGTGGTCAGAGATTGCGCTGCAATACGGTGTAGCAAAAGAGCAGGTCACTGAAGTACATAAAAAACATCGCTTGTATCTTAAGGATGTCAGCAGTATTTGAAATCTTTCCCATTTAGAAAGTGCAGGGCGAAGTCATTCGCACTGCATTTTGTCTAGCCAAAAAAATATTTTCCTGTGTGTTTTGAGTGAAATAAAAAAATGCAAAATGTGCAAGCAAGTTTGTTGCGTCTAAAGTGTTGCGCGTAATGCAAAGCTTGTTTTGGATCAGAAAATCGAACGTAGCTGTATACTTTACCCTTATGCATATTTGGATTATTTCATGAAAAAAACTAGAAGTATAGGTATGGTATCGCTCGGCTGCCCTAAAGCAACCGTGGATTCTGAGCATATCCTCACGCGTATGCGCGCTGAGGGCTACGTCATTACACCGAGCTACAAAGAGGCTGATCTTGTCGTAGTGAACACCTGCGGTTTTATCGATAGCGCGGTAGCGGAGTCGCTTGAAGCAATCGGCGAGGCTTTGCAGGAAAATGGCAAGGTGATCGTGACAGGTTGTTTGGGCGCAAAGGGTGACATCGTTAAAAATGCGCATCCAAAGGTGCTGGCAGTAACGGGGCCGCACGCGACCGATGAAGTGATGGAAGCGGTGCATCAGCATTTGCCAAAATTACATGATCCCTACAGTGACCTCGTGCCTTCGCAGGGCATTCGCCTTACGCCGAGTCACTTCGCGTATGTCAAAATTTCTGAGGGCTGTAACCATCGTTGCACCTTCTGCATTATTCCAAGTTTGCGTGGTGATCTAGTCAGTCGCCCGATTGGTGATGTGATGCAAGAGGCCGAGAGTTTGGTGAATGCTGGGGTGAAAGAGTTATTGGTGATTTCGCAAGATACCTCTGCTTACGGTGTGGACCTCAAATACAAAATGGACTTCTGGGGTGGTCGCCCGATGAAAACGCGCATGACTGATTTAGCTGCGGCAATGGGTGATCTCGGTGCGTGGGTGCGCTTGCATTATGTTTATCCGTATCCGAGCGTGGATGATGTGATTCCACTGATGGCGGAAGGCAAAGTTTTGCCGTATCTGGATATTCCATTTCAGCACGCCAACGAGCGTATTTTGAAATTGATGAAGCGTCCGGCGAGTAGCGAAAATGTGCTCAAGCGTATTCAAAAATGGCGCAGCATTGCGCCTGATATCACCTTGCGTAGTACCTTCATCGTGGGCTTTCCCGGTGAGACTGAAGCCGAGTTTGAAGAGTTGTTGGAATTTATTGAAGAGGCGCAGCTTGATCGTGTGGGTGCGTTCAAATATTCACCCGTTGAAGGCGCACTCGCCAATGAGCTGCCCGATCACATTGACCCGGACGTGCAAGAAGATCGTTTGGCGCGCCTGATGTATTTGCAAGAAGATATCAGCGCTGAAAAGCTCGCCAAAAAGGTCGGCCGAACCATGAAAGTATTGGTGGATGATGTCGATGAACAAGGCTCCGTGGCGCGAAGTGCTGCCGATGCACCCGAGATTGACGGCTTGGTTTATATCGACGGAATTGAACTAGAGGTTGGTGAATTTGTGACGGTACGCATTACAGATTCGGATGAACATGATCTATGGGGCGAGCTTGCTCAGTAGCGCTCGTGTAAGCGCTTAGATTTTTAAACGCCTGCTACAATTCTCGCTATGACTTATTACGCTTTTCTTGCAGTTGGTTTGGGTGCTGCACTCGGCGCTTGGTTACGCTGGGGCTTAGGGCTGTGGCTTAATCCAACGCTACCTGATCTGCCATTGGGCACGCTCACAGCGAATTTGTTCGGGGGGTATTTAGTCGGCTTTGCAATTGCTTTTTTTATGCAGCATCCGGGCCTTTCCCCTGAATGGCGCTTGTTAATCATCACCGGTTTTTTAGGCGGCCTGACGACCTTTTCCACCTTTTCGGCCGAGACGGTTACATTGTTGATGCGCGGCCAATATTTTTCGGGGCTGACGATCATCGTGGCGCATTTGGGAGGCTCATTGCTGATGACTGTTATGGGGATTCAAACCGTTAAGTGGATGCAACAGTAGGGGATTGTTGATGAATTTGCATATTGTTCGCGGTGTGTTGAGTGAGTTGAACTTTAGGGTCAGCAACGATAACTTGCGTACGCGTGCCGAGCAATTGCGCGTTCGATTAAATACCTATCCGCTATTAGTTGCCTCCCAGGCTGTTTTGCAACTGTTGTTTGTTGCGTTACTGTGGAGTGGTGGGCATAACCATCGTCATCTGATTTTTTGGATTGCCTGTACTTATCTTTTTCATGTGTGGGAATTAGTGAAATGGCAGCAAGACCGTGAGAAGTTAAATACGGTCGCCGAGTGTCGTGAGTGGCACTGGCATTTCATCTCACTGGGCCTAGCGGTGGGATTGCTGTGGGGCTCGGCGTTCATGTTCTTTTTTCCGCCAGAAATCAATCAGCAGGTTTTGCTGGTGTGCCTGATGTTGGCGTTAGCAGCGGGTGCGGTCACCATGATTTCAGTGCATCCGCCCTCGATGTATGCCTATCTATTCGGCGTGATGTTGCC
>JAUYFR010000014.1 GCA_030690855.1 Gallionellaceae bacterium | reverse complement strand
CTAATGAAAAAATATCGTGTGTTACTACTGCTGTGCCTCTCTTTGTTTGTTGCTTCTGCGACAGCTCAGGAATTTACTTTTAAAGATATGCAAGGCAAAACATTACGTTTGGCTGATTATCGCGGCAAGTGGGTGCTGGTGAATTTTTGGGCAACGTGGTGTCCGCCTTGCGAGCAGGAAACGCCAGATTTAGTGGCCATGCATAACGCACGAAAAAACACGGATTTAGTTGTCGTCGGTGTGGCACTTGATTCAACGCGTGCCTCAGTCACTGAGTTTGTAAGCAAATACAAAATTAGTTACCCGATGGTCATGGGAAGTTACACCATGGCTGAGGCACAAGTTGGCCCTGTTAATGCGCTACCGACAACTTATTTGTATGATCCAGCGGGGAAGCTAGTGAGTTACCAAGAGGGAATGGTAACTTCCAATGAAATTGATACCTATATTTTGCTGAAAAACAAAAGTAAAAAGTGACGATGCAACAATCAGCTAGCGGATCTTGTTAGAGAGCTGGCTGTGCGTTGCGGATTCGCCCAGCGCTTATGCCATGCGGCCTTCACCATATTGGGATACTCCGCCCTGCCTAAACTGCCGTTGTAGCGCCCCAGCGCTCGGTAAAGGTTGCCTTTTTCGATATCCAAATAATGACGCAAGATAGTACAGCCGTAGCGTAAATTAGTGCGCAGATGAAATAAATTGTGCTCTGGCGCGCGTAGCGTTTTTGTCCAGAACGGCATGACTTGCATATAGCCGCGAGCGCCTACGCTTGATACGGCATACTTTCTAAAAGCACTTTCCACTTCGATTAAACCCAACACCAAATGGGGGTCGAGCCCCGCACGAGTTGCCTCGTAATGCACGGTGTTGAGCAGATCTTCACGATATTCTTTGTCAGGAATGCGTTTAGCTAAGCGTTGCGACATTTCAGCCAGCCATGCATCTGCCTCTGTTTGGTTGACGAACGCCATTTTAGGCGCGGCTTGATCGGAGACCGCGCGTTGCAACATCGCTTGTACGCTGGCGGAAAGTGCTTCTTCTGCTTGCGCCCCAGCGTGTGCGTTAGCGGCGAACAGTAGGGCGATGGCTAGGATTAAGGATTGCACCCGCAAGAGGTAGGCCGTTCGGTTCCCGCAGCTAATGCTGCGACCGATACGCACAGGATTAAGGATTGAGGGAAAGGCAAAGCCGCCGGACTTTTGAGAGCCCGTGCTAAATCCTAATTTCTCAATCCTCAATCCTGTTTTCATAGCTTTGATTGTACGAGCTTGGCGACATCTTGCAAGGGCACCGGCTGTGCGGCGGAATCACGACGGCCTTGATATTCGACATTGCCTTCTTTTAAGCCACGGTCGCCAATGACGATGCGATGCGGAATGCCGATCAGTTCTAGGTCAGCAAACATCACGCCAGGACGCTCGTCGCGATCATCCATTAACACTTCGATGCCAGCAGCAGTGAGCTCGGCATAAAGTTGCTCTGCTGCGGTACGCACCGCTTCGCTTTTTTTCATGCCAATGGGGGCAATCGCTATTTGGAATGGCGCCATACCAGTCGGTAAGGTGATGCCTCGCTCGTCGAAGTTTTGCTCAATGGCGGCCGCAACAATGCGCGATACACCAATGCCGTAACAGCCCATTTCCATAAATTGTGTTTTGCCGTTTTCGTCTAGGAATGTGGCTTGCAGCGCTTCGGAGTATTTGGTGCGTAACTGAAAAATGTGACCCACTTCAATGCCGCGACACAGTTCCAGCGTGCCTTTGCCGTCGGGAGAGACATCGCCGCTAACTACATTGCGTAGATCTTGCACGCTAGCTTCATCGAGAGGTAAGTCGCGGCCAAAATTGACGCCGCTGAAGTGGAAGCCATCTTCATTGGCGCCACAAATAAAATCGCTCATCGCCGCAACTGCGCGATCAACGACGATGCGCACGCTACTGTTCACTGGGCCAATGTAGCCAGTGCGGCAATTCATATTGCGATGCACTTCGTCTTCGTTGGCGAAGCGAAACTCACCAATGATTTTGCTTGCTTTGATTTCATTGAGTTGGTGGTCGCCACGCAATAGAAGCAAGGCAAGCTCACCTTCGTGGTTCATTACCGCGATAGCCTTGACAACATTTTTTGCGGAGGTGTCAAAAAATGCGGCAACTTCCTCAATGGTTTTTTGTCCGGGGGTGATTACTTTCTGCATGGCTTGTGTGGCGGTGTTGCGTACAGTCGCCGGAGCGATGGCCTCGGCCAACTCAACGTTGGCTGCGTAATCTGAATCGGGACAGAAGGCGAGGGCGTCTTCGCCGGAGTCTGCTAGTACATGAAACTCGTGTGAGCCGCTACCACCAATCGCGCCGGTATCTGCTGCAACAGCGCGGAACTGCAAGCCGAGGCGAGTGAAGATGCGAGTGTAAGTGGCGTACATCACGCGATAGGTTTGTTCCAAGCTGTCAAAGTTGCTATGAAAGGAGTAGGCGTCTTTCATCAAAAATTCGCGCGCGCGCATCACGCCAAAACGGGGGCGAACTTCATCGCGGAATTTAGTTTGAATCTGATAAAAGTTTAGCGGTAACTGGCGATAGCTTTTGATTTCGCGGCGAGCGATGTCGGTAATGACTTCTTCGTGGGTAGGGCCAAAGCAAAAAAGATGATCGTGACGGTCGGTTATTTTTAACATTTGCGGGCCGAATACTTCCCAACGCCCTGTCTCTTGCCAAAGCTCGGCTGGTTGCACAGCGGGCATCAGTAGTTCAATGCCGCCACTTTTATTCATCTCCTCACGCACAATCGCTTCAACTTTACGCAACACGCGCAAGCCAAGCGGCATCCAAGTGTATAAGCCGCTAGCAAGTTTGCGGATGTAACCGGCACGCACCATCAAGCGATGGCTAGGTAATTCAGCTTCGGAAGGCGCTTCTTTTAAAGTGGAGATGAAAAATTGTGAGACACGCATGGCTGATTCCATAAGTAAAAATAACGAGCGCGCATTCTACCGTATGTGACTTTGTTCTTTCCTGAGTGCGCGAAATATGGAACAATCCGTTCCATCTAAAAATAAATGTGTGGGGCGAATTATGATAGACCGTGATGGCTATCGCCCAAATGTAGGCATCATTTTAACGAACGTAAAAAATCAAGTCTTTTGGGGTAAACGAATTCGCCAAGATGCGTGGCAGTTTCCGCAGGGTGGCATACAACATGGTGAAACTCCTGAGCAGGCAATGTATCGGGAGTTGCACGAAGAGGTTGGTTTGCACACTTGCCATGTAGAGATTTTGGGTCGTACCCGCGACTGGATGCGTTATGAGGTGCCGCAAAGTTGGGTGAAGCGAGAGTCTCGTGGTAGTTACAAGGGGCAGAAGCAAATTTGGTTTTTGCTTCGATTAACTGGACGCGATTGCGATGTGTCGTTACGTGCATCTGGGCATCCTGAGTTTGATGCTTGGCGCTGGAACGACTATTGGATAGAGATGGATAGCGTGATCAATTTTAAGCGCGAGGTCTATACACTGGCGTTAAATGAGTTGGTGCGCTTTTTACCTGCAGTTAAAAGCGGACAAGGGCGATGCGAATACTCTCACAATGCCGACAATATGCAGGTTACTGGCAGGCCATAAGCAGAGCGATTTCCGCTCTGCTTAATTACTTAAGAAAGTTAAATTCTATGCAGCATTCTCCATTTCGCACTTGTTTAGTGTCGTTATTAATTGTCGTACTGAGTACTTTTAGCGTGAATTTGTACGCGGAATGGTTTAAGTCTGACGATACGATTAATCTTATTGAAACCCCTCCTAAAAACCCCGTTGCGACCACACCTGTGGTGAAAAATTCAGCAACGATTCGCATCGCGGGTTATGTTGATGCGCGTAAAGACATGTCGCCGAAAAAAATTGGAACGAGCAACCAGCGTATATCCGGAATATGGGGAAAAGAGTTGTTGATTGATCGTGAACTGTCGCAGTTTGTTGCGGAGTCGATCAAGAAAGCATTTGATGATGCTGGGTTTAAAATTGTTCAGGAGGGTGCGCTGTACGAAATTGGCGGTGTCATAAAAGAGCTGACTTATAACGTAAAGGCCAAAGACGAAGTCAGTATTTTGATTGAGACTACGATCAAAGAAGTCGCAACAGGTAAGGTGGTTTGGTCAGGTGCTGTAGCAGAAAAGAATGAACGTTTTGCCGGAGTTTCTGGGAACAATAAAAAGGAAATTGCCGCGCATCTGCGTCGCGAAACAAAAATTGTGACTCAGAAAACGATGGATGCGATTTCCTCAACCCTGATCGTATTACGCCCTGAGTTATTTAATATGACGCCTGGCACCAAAGCGATTGCAGGAGTGACTGTGTTGCAGTCGTCTGCTGCTAGCCAGCCCGCAGTGATTGCGCCGGCGGTCAGCGCTGCGACAAATGGAGTGTTGGTATTGAATACCAAACCTAGCAGAGCGAAAATTTATCTAGATGGCGTTTATTTCGGTATGTCTCCATTGCGCGCTGAAGTGGATGTGGGCGTTCACGAAGTCAGTGTGAAGCTCGACGGTTATAAAGTTGCTGCTGAAAAAATCTCTATGCGTAAAGGCGACACAACTGAATTAGAAATGGTGCTTGAGCATTAAGCGCTGGTTTTGATGAAATAAAAAAGCCCGCGATTGCGGGCTTTTTTGTGAACGGCGATACCTGTTAGTGTTTGCCGGTGCTACCAAAACCACCGGTTCCGCGCTGGCTAAGCGGAAAATCATCCACGACATTAAATTCGACTTGTGCTATCGGCACGACAACTAGCTGTGCCATACGTTCGAGCGGTACCAAGGTAAAAGGATGATGGCCACGATTCCATAGAGAAACAAATATTTGCCCTTGATAGTCTGAGTCAATCAGCCCAACTAAGTTTCCCAATACGATGCCATGTTTATGTCCGAGTCCTGAACGTGGCAAAATCATCGCAGCATACTTCGGGTCTGCTAAGTGAATGGCGATGCCGCTGGGGATGAGCTCACATTGTCCAGGCTGAATAATCATGTTGTGGTCGATACAGGCACGCAAATCAATGCCAGCCGAGCCGGGTGTGCCATAGCTGGGAGGTTGTTCGTGTAAACGTTTGTCGAGAATTTTGACATCCACCTTTTTCATTTCAATTTTCCTTTCTGGTAAAGGGCTGCTGCATGAGATAGCAATGCGCGTGCTAGGGTGAGTTTGTCGGCACGAGGTAGTGGATGCTCGCCTTCATCGTCGAACAAAATAATTTCATTATCGTCCGCACCAATGGCCTGCTGTGCCAGATTGGCGGCAAGCAAGGGTATTTTTTTTGCCTGGCGTTTTTGCTTGGCGTATTCGCGTAAGTTTTCACTCTCGGCCGCGAATCCCACGCAGAAAGGCGCGTTAGGTAGCGCCGCAACGTGCACCAAAATATCGGGGTTGGGAACCAATTCTAGTGTTATGTTGCCACCATTTTTTTTGAGTTTTTGTTCGTTTGGTTGTGCGACACGATAATCGGCAACGGCTGCCACGCTAATAAAAATATCAGCATTCATTACATTTTTTTGCACAGCCTCAAACATCTCGGCGGCACTGGAGACTTGAATCGTTTGTGCTACTTGTGGTGGAACAAGCGCAGTTGGGCCAGAAACCAAAGTGACATTCGCGCCCATGTCTAATGCCGCTTGAGTAATGGCATAGCCCATCTTGCCACTGCTACGATTGGTAATGCCGCGCACCGCGTCGATGGCTTCGTAAGTAGGGCCAGCGGTGATCAGCACATTAATGCCACAAAGCTCTTGGGTTTTTTGTAGGTCGGGATTCATCCCGACGCCAGCGACTGATTGTCGGGATGAATCCCGACCTACATTTGATAGCGGTAACTTCCCTAGCAGCTCCAAAATATCGCGTACCAACGCTTCCGCTTCTAACATTCGCCCCATGCCTTCTTCGCCACAGGCTTGAACGCCACTGACTGGGCCGAGCATTTTTACGCCATCTGTTGCGAGTTGAGCTACGTTGCGTTGCGTCGCCGCGTTTGACCACATTTGCTTATTCATGGCGGGCGCAACGATCAGTGGGCAATTACGAGCTAAGCACAGCGTAGAGAGCAAGTCATCGGCTAGCCCATTGGCGAGTTTAGCGATGAAGTCGGCGGTAGCAGGTGCGATGATGATGGCATCGGCGACTCGACTCGACTGAATGTGCGTCATGCCTTTGTCGTCTTGCCATTGGTCGATCAATACGGGGTTGCCGCTGAGCGCCTGCATGGTGGCAGTGGTGATGAAGTGCGATGCGGCCTCAGTCATCATCACTTGTACTTCGACACCTTGTTTAATCAGCAGGCGGGCCAATTCTGCGGCCTTATAGGCTGCAATGCCGCCGGTGATGCCGAGCACGATGCGCTTTTGTTTTGCTTGTTCCATAATGCCGCGCATCTTAACAAGAAAGTGAATGTGATGGCGATAACGGATTGGCCTCAAGGTGAACGTCCTAGAGAAAAATTATTGCAGCGCGGCGCGGCGGCACTTTCTGATGCCGAGTTGCTGGCGATCTTTCTACGGACTGGCGTGGTAGGTAAAAGTGCGGTGGATTTGGCGCGCGAATTACTCACTCGATTCGGTAATCTAACGCAACTCTTTGCGGCGAGTGAAGAGTCATTTTGTGAAACGCATGGCATGGGGCAGGCAAAGTATGTTCAGTTGCAGGCGGTGCTGGAAATGTCGCGACGTGCGTTGAAAGAGGAAATGAGTAACGGTGATGCGTTGAATTCACCCACGGCGGTGCGTGATTATTTGCAGTTGCTACTTCGTGGTCGCGAGCAAGAGGTGTTCATGGGCATTTTTCTGGATGCGCAACATCGCGTTATTGCGGCGGAAGAAATGTTTCATGGCACGCTCACGCAAACCAGTGTTTATCCTCGCGAGATTGTTAAGCGGGCGCTAGCGCTTAATTGTGCGGCAGTAATTTTTGCGCACAATCATCCGAGTGGTGTAGCGGAGCCTAGTCAGTCAGATCGTTTATTAACAGATGCGTTGAAGCAGGCGTTGCAGTTGGTAGATGTGCGAGTGTTGGACCACTTTATTGTGGCCGGTGCGGGGTGTTTGTCGTTCGCGGAGAAGGGGATGCTGTAGTCGCGTCGGAATGAAGTCCGATCTACGAAAAGCAATGCGAAGAGTTTTGTAGGTTGGGCTTTAGCCCAACAAAGCGAGGCAGTTGTTGTGTCGGACTGCGAATCTCTAACTGGGCGAAGTCCGACCTACATTAACGCTGCAGAATAACTTCCAGTACAAATTTTGTGCCGAGATAAGCCAGAATTAAAAAGCCAAAGCCACTCAGCGTCCAGCGCACCGCAGTGCGACCCCGCCAGCCTTGCAGTGAGTGCCCCAGTAGTAATACACCAAAGATGGCCCAGGAAATAAAGCCAAACAAAACTTTGTGATTGAATTGCCAAGGTGTGCCGAATATCTGTTCAGAAAATAAAATGCCCGAACCCAGTGTCAGTGTCAGTAAGGCTAAGCCAACACCCACAATGCGGAAAAGTAATTTCTCCATCGTTAATAATGGAGGAAGGTTTCTCAAGATGTCCGGCAGTGTAGGGTGGTGCAAGCGTTTCTCTACCAATGACATCAAGCCAGCGTGAAGTGCCGCGATGGTAAATAAACTGTAGGCCAACATTGCCACTAAAACGTGAGCGTCAAACATCCAAGAAGTAGGCTCGGCTAATTTGTGGACTGCGGGAAACAATGAGGGTAGCGCGACGCCTATAGCGGCTAAAGGTAAAACCAAGGTCAGTAAACACGATAGCGGGTAGAAAAAGCGGGCAATCCAATATACCAATAAGGTGAGCCACAGAATTAACGAGAGCGAATAGACCAAGCTCAGATTGAGGCTACCACCGACGAATAAATTCTCGTATAACGAATAAGCGTGCAGCAGTAATGGGACACCTACGGCATGGCCTAATAGACTGCGATTTTGTGTTTCTGCATTACCCGCAATCTGTGCGCGCCAAAAGATAAAGGCGAGTGTGCTGTATGCGGCAAAAGTAATCAGAGTGAGCACTAAGTTCGACATGATGCGGGCAGATGTTTTAGACTTGGCGAATTCTACACTAACTCATTCGGCATCAACGCGGGAACCCTAATCATGTTAGACAATCTTACTCAGCGCCTTTCGGGCATCGTTAAAAACCTGCGTGGTCAAGCGCGCTTAACTGAAGACAATATTCAGGATGCGTTGCGCGAAGTTCGTCTTGCGTTGCTTGAGGCAGACGTGGCGTTGCCTGTGGTCAAGGAGTTTACGGCACAGGTAAAACAAGCCGCACTTGGTCATGAGGTGATCGGTAGTTTAAGCCCAGGGCAGGCCTTAATCGGCGTAGTCAATCGCGAACTCACCAAGTTGATGGGCGAGCATAACGATGCGCTTAATCTCGCTACGGTGCCGCCGGCGGTGATTTTGATGGCGGGTCTGCAAGGGGCAGGTAAAACCACCACCAGCGGCAAGCTTGCCAAGCTATTGCGCGAGCAAAATAAGAAGAAGGTGCTGCTGGTGAGTTGCGACGTTTATCGTCCAGCGGCGATTGAGCAATTGCGCACTTTGGCTCAACAACTCGATATTGATTTTTTCCCTTCTGATGTTTCGCAAAAACCGCAAGACATTGCCTTGGCGGCACACGATTTTGCACGCAAACATCATCATGACGTGTTGATTGTGGATACTGCTGGTCGTTTGGCGGTGGATGCGGCGATGATGGAAGAAATTAAAAATCTTCACGCAGCATTAAAGCCGATTGAGACTTTGTTCGTGGTGGATGCGATGACGGGTCAGGATGCGGTAAATACCGCTAAGGCGTTTGGCGATGCGCTACCGCTGACGGGCGTTATTCTTACTAAGATGGACGGCGATGCTCGCGGTGGTGCCGCGCTATCGGTGCGTCATGTTACTGGCAAGCCGATCAAATTTG
Source organism: Gallionellaceae bacterium (assembly GCA_030690855.1). GTDB lineage: Bacteria > Pseudomonadota > Gammaproteobacteria > Burkholderiales > Gallionellaceae > PALSA-1006. The sequence continues at coordinate 6,547 of JAUYFR010000014.1, read as the reverse complement.
TGGGTATGAGCGAGAAAATGACTGGGTTGGAGGCTTTTCACCCAGACCGCATGGCGCAGCGCGTGTTGGGTATGGGCGATGTGTTGTCGTTGTTGGAAGAGGCGCAGCGCGGTGTCGATCATGTCGAGGCAGAAAAGCTGGCGAAAAAGATGCAAAGCGGCAAAGGCTTTGATCTGAATGACTTCAAGATGCAAATTGTGCAGATGAAAAAAATGGGCGGATTGAGTTCGATGATGGATAAGCTACCCGCGCAACTTTCGCAAGCAGCGGCGGGAGCAAAACTGGATGATCGCCAATTCAATCGCACTGAGGGCATTATTAATTCGATGACACCATTTGAACGGAGTCATCCCGAGCTCATCAAGGCGTCGCGCAAACGCCGCATTGCAATGGGAGCGGGCGTGCAGGTGATGCACGTGAATCAACTGCTCAATCAATTTGAGCAAACGCAAAAGATGATGAAGATGTTTAGTGCCAAAGGTGGAATGGCTAAAATGATGCGCGGCATGAAAGGTATGCTGCCGGGCATGCGCTAGTTAATAAAAAGGGAATTGATCATGACAGTTAAAGCAATTATTTTTGATGTGGATGGCACGCTAGCCGATACCGAAGATGCACATCGCATCGCTTTTAATAAAGCATTTGCAGAAAACAACCTCGATTGGAATTGGGATCAAGCGCTGTATGACAAGTTGCTCAAAGTGACGGGCGGCAAGGAGCGTATCAAGTATTTTGTCGAGAGTTTTTTGACTGGTTTTACAAAACCTGAGGATTACGATGGTTTTGTGAAAAATTTGCACGTGGTTAAAACCGCGCATTACACCGGTATGCTGCGTGACGGTTTGATTCCGTTGCGACCTGGTGTAAAGCAACTGATTGTTGATGCGCATCGTGCTGGAGTAATTCTTGCGATTGCGACCACCACCACACCGGAAAATGTTTCTGCCTTGCTTGAAGTGGGCTTAGGTAAAGATTGGGAGAAATATTTTTCTGCAAACGGTTGTGGAGACATTGTGCCCAATAAAAAACCAGCTCCCGATATTTACGATTGGGTGTTGCGTGAATTGAAGCTGAACCCATCAGACTGTATTGCGTTAGAGGATTCCAACAACGGCCTGCGCTCGGCATTGGCGGCTGGAATAAAAACGTATGTGACGATCAATCCTTATACTTGCAGGCAAGACTTCACGGGCGCTGCGGCCGTGTTTGATGATTTGAGTGATTTGTCTAAGTTTTATGCAGCAGCGGGCCTGAAGCTGTGATTTTTGTAACACATTGAATAAATTGAGTTATATTTATTTTCGCAGGCGCCTCTAAACTTAGTTCGGATTGTGCCGATAATATCTGCAAGGCACGCTGAGACTGATTTGATCAGTCGGTGAATTGGGGATTGGAATGTCAAAACTATTATTGATCGCAGTCATTATCATTAGCCTAGAGGGGTGTTCTACTCGTATGGCGGCGAGTTACGCCAAACAAGAGCCATTGCCCATCGATTTATCGAGTACTAAATATCTCTATGCTTTAACCCAGGGTAATGAGCTATTTCAGGTTGCGGCGATCAGTCCTAGCGTACTTGCTCAGCGAGCTCGACCGCAGATTCAAGAGTATTTTGAGAAAGATAATACTCAGTACGACGAAGACTTTGACGAAGATTCTGAGGATGACTACGAGGATGAGGAATAACAGGTTTCGTCGTTGAGGTAGTGAAAATAAAAACGCCAACTAGCGACAGTTGGCGTTTTTATTTTGCTTAGGTCAAAAACTTAGTTGCTTTTGAATAGCTCTTTAACCATAAACAGCGAAAAGCCAACCGCCATCAAAACAGTAGTAACAGCACAAAAAGTTGCGATAATGCTCATGTTATCTCCTCCACAGAAATATAAAGACGACCTCTAAACTTCAGGCGCAATCGTAGCATAAATTTTTGCGGACCTAGCCCTTTTTATATAGAATTACACCAAGTTAATTAGTGGGTTATTGCAAGAACCCCAGCCGTTGCTCCTCGTAGTAATCCTTCCCCAATAAACTTTTGCCGTGGTTTCGCGGCGGCTTTAGGTATCGCGTGACTAAAAAATTATTTATTAAAACATTCGGTTGCCAGATGAATTCGTATGACTCTGACAAGATCGCTGATGTCTTACGTGCGAGCGAAGGGATGGTTTTAACCGACAAAGCTGAGCTAGCGGACATTATTGTTTTTAACACCTGCTCAATCAGAGAAAAAGCAGAAGAGAAAGTTTTTTCTGATTTGGGGCGCGTGCGGCCCTTCAAAGTAAAAAATCCAAATTTGATTATTGCCGTCGGTGGCTGTGTTGCTAGCCAAGAGGGCATGGTTATTCATCAGCGCGCTCCTTATGTTGATGTTATTTTTGGTCCACAAACCTTGCATCGTTTACCAGAGTTAATCGCGGCAAGTCGTGCGAGTGGACGCATTCAGATGGACATCAGTTTTCCTGAAATTGAAAAATTCGACAGTCTGCCAACTCCGCAAATAACCAGTGGCTCAGCGTTTGTTTCTATCATGGAAGGGTGCAGTAAATTTTGCACATTTTGTGTGGTGCCTTATACGCGAGGTGATGAGATTTCTCGACCTGTGTTGGATGTGATGCGAGATATTCGCGGTTTAACTGCGCAAGGTGTGGGCGAAATTACCTTGCTTGGTCAAAACGTGAATGCCTATGCAGGCGAACATGACGATGGTGAAACGGTCGATTTAGCCTATCTCATTCGCACTATTGCGGCACAAGAAGGCGTGCAACGAGTACGTTACATGACATCACATCCGAGAGAAATGTCGCCGCGCTTGATTGAGTTATTTGGCGATACGCCGAAGTTGGCTAATCACCTACACTTGCCTGTACAGTCAGGTTCAGATCGTGTACTGGCTTTAATGCAGCGGGGTTACACCGCGCTTGAATACAAATCGATCATCCGTAAAGTGCGTGCGCTGCGACCCGAAATCTCAATTACGTCAGACTTTATAGTGGGCTTCCCCGGTGAAACCGAAGCCGATTTTGAGGCCACGATGAAGCTGATTGAAGATGTGCAGTTTGATATGAGCTTTAGTTTTCTCTATAGCTCAAGGCCAGGAACGCCAGCGGCAGAAATGCCCGATGAAGTTTCAAATGAAGAAAAAATGGCACGGCTGAAGCGATTGAAAACGCGGATCGACGAATTGGAAAATGCCTACAGCGAAAAAATGGTGGGCACGGTGCAGCGCGTTGTCGTGGAAAATATTTCGAAAAAAGATGAGAAAGAAGTGGCTGGGCGTACAGATAATAATCGCGTAGTGAATTTTGTCGGTTCGCATGAATTGGTGGGGCATTTTGTCGAGGTTTTGATTACATCCGTATCAATGCACACCTTGCGCGGCGAACTATTGAGGGCGATATGAAAGAAGCGCATAGGCTTTCCTTATCGGTGCAATATGGTAGCACTGCAAAAAACATTCCGACGCGCCAACAGTTCCGTCGTTGGGTAAAAATTTCACTGGAACAAGAGGTGCAAATTGCTTTGCGCATCGTGGATGAGCTTGAAGGACGTGCGCTGAATGCGAGCTATCGGGATAAAGATTACGCAACCAACGTGCTTACTTTTGTCTATGACGATGAAACGCCGCTGTATGCCGATGTGGTGATTTGTGCACCGGTGGTGGTGCGTGAAGCTAAAGAGCAGCGGAAAGAGCTGGTCGCGCATTATGCTCATCTCACGTTGCACGCAGCATTGCATCTGCAGGGTTACGATCACGAAAAAAAGCGTGACGCTGAACTAATGGAGGCCCGCGAAACTGCGTTGATGCTGAAATTAAGGTATCCTGCGCCTTATCTCATTCGTTGAAATTGGTGTATGGACGGTTCAGAAAGTAATAGTAACAAACCCACCCTGTTAGAACGGCTCTCCACGTTGTTATTGCGTGAGCCGGAAGATCGAGAACAGCTCATCGCCTTGCTGCACAGTGCTTACGAGCGCAATCTATTGGATGCCGATGCACTCTCCATGATGGAAGGCGTCATTCAAGTTTCCGAACGGCAAGTGCGCGAAATTATGATTCCCCGAGCGCAGATGGACGTGATTGATATCAGCCAACTGCCAGAAAAGTTTATCCCCTACGTCATCGAAACAGCGCACTCGCGCTTTCCCGTCACTGATGGCGACAAAGACAACATCATCGGTATTTTGTTAGCAAAAGATTTGCTGCGCTACTACGCAGGCGAAGAATTCGATGTGCGCGACATGTTGCGTCCCGCCGTATTCGTGCCCGAATCAAAACGACTTAACATCTTGTTGCGCGACTTCCGTAGTAACCGCAATCATATTGCGTTAGTCGTTGATGAGTACGGTGGTGTAAGCGGCATGGTCACCATCGAAGACGTACTCGAGCAGATCGTGGGTGACATTGCAGACGAATACGATTTTGATGAAGACGAAGACAACATCATTCGCCAAGATGACGCACATTGGCGCATTAAAGCGGAAACTGAAATTGCCGACTTTAATGAGCAATTGGGTGTCGACTTTAGCGATGAAAATTGCGATACAGTCGGAGGCTTAGTTCTGAAGGCGGCAGGTCAGCTCCCCAAACGCGGTGAAATTATAGCGCTGGGCGAATGGCAATTCACCGTGCTACGAGCGGATAGCCGTAGATTGCATTCCTTGTTAGTGGAGCGCAATTTGACCTCAGCGAGTGAGTCAAAGTAGCGCGCTAATAATTAACGGATGGAAAAGCTGGCTACCGTTTTCAAAAGCAGCGGGCAAATCAATAAGCTGGCTAGTGTGCTACTAATGACGAACTAAGAGAGTCCCCATAAGCTACTGCACTCTGCCCGCTAGCGCCCAGCCACCGACATACGGTCAATTAAAATAGAGCCACACTGGCGCGAGCCTTGCACTAGCACGTCGTTGCCTACCGCAACAATGCCTTTAAATATTTCTTTTAGGTTGCCTGCAATGGTGATTTCTTCTACCGGATACTGAATCTCGCCATGCTCGACCCAGAAGCCTGCCGCACCACGCGAATAATCTCCGGTGACAGGGTTTACACCTTGCCCGAGCAACTCGGTAACAACCAAACCGCGATCCATTTTTTTTAGCAGGCCGTCGAAATCCAAATCGCCTGATTGCACGATGAGATTATGGCTCCCCCCTGCATTTCCTGTTGTTTTCATTGACAATTTTCGCGCCGAGTAGCTTCCCAAAAAGTAGCCATTCAACACGCCTGCATCCACAATGGTGCGGCGCTGCGCTTTCACTCCTTCATCATCAAACGGGCTACTTGCCAAACCGCGACGAATATCTGGCACATCGTCGATGCGCATGAGGGAAGAAAAAATTTGTGTGTTTAGTCGATCAAGTAAAAAAGAAGATTTGCGATATAAACTGCCGCCACTCACCGCCCCTACAAAGTGTCCAATTAAACTCGCTGCGATAGGCGCTTCAAATAAAACAGGGCACTGCGTACTCGCAAGGCTTCGGCCTTTTAAGCGACGTATTGTGCGCTCTGCTGCAATACGCCCTATCTCTTCTACCTTCAAAATTTCAGCGGCATTGCGAGCCACACCATACCAATAGTCGCGTTGCATCGCATCATCTTTGCCAGCGATGACTGCGCAACTCACGCTGTGACGTGAGGTGGGGAATCCCCCCACAAAACCCAAGCTATTGGCGTACACAAATTGAGCTTCGTGTACGTTCACGGTGGCACCTTCGGAATTGTTGATGCGCTTATCGGCATCGTAAGCGGCTTGTTCGCATTCGCGAGCCAACTCAATCGCGCTGTTCACATCCAGCAACCACGGGTGATAAAGATCTAGGTCAGGAAACTCTGTTGCCATCATTTCGGGTTCAGGCAACCCAGCGCAATCGTCAATGGCGGTGAAGCGAGCAATGTTCAATGCTGCATCGACGGTATCGCGCACCGCCTGTGGCGAAAAGTCGGAAGTGCTGGCATTGCCGCGCCGTTGGCCGATGTACACCGAAATGCTCAAGCCTTTGTCGCGGTTGTATTCAATCGTCTCCACCTCGCCCTGACGCACGCTTACGCCTTGCCCAAAACCATCCGACACTTCGGCAGAAGAAGCTGTCGCACCTTGTTTGCGCGCGTATTGAATTAAGTCTTGCGCGATCTCGCGCAGTGATTCATTGGAGTGAGAAAAACGGGATTCGTTAGCAGCGATGGAAGTCATAAAAAGAATTTTTCGGGATTCGGTTTCTCAGAAGGCGCTATCATATCAACATCTGTTTATATTTACCGACCTGCCATGAATAAGCATTACGAAGATGACGAAAACCTCGAAGAGCTGCCGCCGAGTAAAACCAAAATCAAAAAACAAATGCTGGAGCTACAAGAGCTAGGCGAGAAATTGGCCGCGCTAAATAAAGATCAATTAAAAGAAGTAGAGCTACCTGACAGCCTGCGTGAAGCCATCCATGGTGTAAAACGCATGACTAAATTTGGTGCGATTAGCCGCCAGATGCAGTACATCGGCCGCCTAATGCGTGACGTTGACCCCGCACCTATCATCGCTAAATTAGATACGTGGAACGG
>JAUYFR010000010.1 GCA_030690855.1 Gallionellaceae bacterium | reverse complement strand
GGATTTTGCCCGAGCAAGGAATTTAAGCGCTCAGGGTTTTTTTCTGCCCAAGTTGTGATGCCTTGCATGGAAACTTCTTCGAGCTTGAGCTCACCCATTTCGACTAATTTTTTACCAATGGAAACGTAGGGGTGGCCATTTTGTTCGGCATAGCCAATTTTTACTTGGCTGCCATCTTCCAACTCAAAGCGCCCAGAGCCTTGCACTTGCAAGAAAAACAACTCCACCGCGTTATCTACCCAAAATAATTCGTGTCCCTTAAGCGGAGAAATACCCGCATCAATTTCAGCGCGATTGTAGTAGGGCACTATTTTTTTGCCTTTTAACTTGCCCCGCAAACGCATGCCCTTAAATTGCGGATAGATTTCGCTGAGATCGATCTCAAGCAAGTCCTCTGGCACACCATAAAGTGGGTGACGAAAACGCTCGCTCTTGGTGCGGCTGCCTTTAAGCAAGGGCTCGTAGTAGCCGGTAATCATGCCCAGCGTGTTGCCATCGGGATTAAATACTTGGTAAGGCGTAAACCATGTTTCGTAAAAAATGCGCTGAGTGGAGGAATCTGTTGCGTTCACCTGTTCACTCGCACTGCAAATCGGCTGCCATTGCGGTTTTAGCTTTAAAGCACGGCAGCTTTGTTGTAGTGCCGGCCAAGAGGGAGCGAGATTTTGCGTGGACCAATCGGGTAGCTGTGCCCATTCGCTGGGCAAAAAAGTGGCGTGCACGGTAGGTGTTTTTTGCGTAACGAGCGGCGTTTGACAGGCCGCCATGAGTACGCCAAACAATATTGATAACAGTCTGATTATATTGAGTTTCATTGTTTTTGTAATTCAATGAGGCGAAACCAGCCGTTGGCTAAAGCAGGCTTATCGCTGATCAAGCGTAATTCTGGTGTGGTTGCCAAGACGTCTTCAAACACTACGTCAAGTCGAGTGGCGATGCGCGAAATAAAAATATTTAAAGTGCGCCTTACCCAAGCATGCTGACCTGGCTGCAAAAATTTATCGAACACCAGAATACGTCCCCCATGTTTTAACACTCGAGTTGTTTCAGCGAGGCAGCGTTCGGGTTGGGGGACTACCGCCAAGATGAGATGCAGCACCACCACATCAAAACTTTCGTCAGCAAAAGGCAGACGCATGCTATCGCCTTGAGCGTGTGCCATGTCTAAGTTTGCCACCTGCTTGAGAGAACGAGCCAGCATTTCGCGCGTGAGATCAAGTGAAGTGTAGTGGTGATGTGGCGGCAGAAAGGGGAAATCTAAACCAGTACCTACGCCATTGACCAAGATTTTTAAACTGCTGTCATTGGCGATTCGCGCAAGACTACGCTTGCGTGTTGCTGCTGACGCGCGGCGCAGAAAAAAATCGTAGAACGGGGCGATAAAACGATAGCTGGTTTTGAGCGACATGTGGACTAATGCAAGACGCGCGGCACACTCAGAACGAACTGCGGAATGTTGACCGGAAATTCGGTGCCATCGTCCACCGCCATCTGATAGCTACCTGACATCGTGCCTACCTGTGTGGCGAGTACGGTGCCGCTGGTGTATTCAAAACTTTGCCCCGGATGAATAACGGGCTGCTCACCGACCACGCCTTTACCTTTAACTTCTTGTACATGGTTGTTGGCATCGGTAATGACCCAGTGGCGTCTGAGCAATTTAACGGTTTGTTCCCCTTCATTGCTCACCGTGATGGTGTAGGCAAAAACGAAACGATCAGCAGCTTCTTCGGACTGTTCCGGCAGAAACTTAACCTTGACGGTAACTTGAATGCGGTAGTGTTGTGAATTTTCCATAGCCGCATTTCACCGCATTTTGCAAGGCCTGACAAGCGCGGTGTGTAAATGAGGTATAGACCGTTTGGCATATTGACCGTGTAGAGATTGGTGGTTAAGGTGCGGCAATGAATTTTGAGACTAATCTTACTGTGCAGCGCGTGGGGAAATTGATGAGTGCGGCGGTTGAAAAATCTATTGTATTGTTTCACCTAGTTGGTGATTATCTCGATAATCTCCGCTCTAACGGATGGCATGACTGGAGGGCTTCATATTTTATGAAAACTCTTTTTGCATTTTTACTTTTCGCACCCTTTTTAGCGCTTGCCGAAACTGTTACGTACTATGATTGTGTCTCTTCAAACGGAGACAAGTCCTACCGTATTTATCCTTGTGGCAAAGGGCAAACTGAACTTAAAAAATCAAAGGTGGATCTTAATCAGTTTAAAAATAATAAGACCGCCTCTGTTGGTGGCTCTTCGAATTCAATAAATTTAGCTTCTGAACAAAACGGTAATTTTTATGCTTATGGAAAAATTAACGGATTCCCTGTGAAATTTATAGTTGATACTGGCGCTTCACATGTTGCAGTTTCTCAAACGTTAGCACTAAATTCCGGTCTTACTGGTTGCATCCCTAGCACCTCTCAAACTGCTAACGGTACTGTTCCCACTTGCGTTACAACTGCTGCCGAAATTACTATCGGGGATCATCACTTGCGTGATGTCATAGTATCAATCCTTCCTAATTCTACAATGGAGCCTTTACTTGGTATGAGCGCTTTAAGCCAGTTTCATATTGAACAAAAGAACGGTTTAATGCGGCTTTCTCGCTAGCTGGATGAATTAAAGGAGGCAGGTTTGAATTGTTTCCAAAAGAACTAACCCCCCGCTTTGACGCTAGAATACGCACCTCGCCAGGGGGCTACCGGAGGTGTGGTAAATGAGAATTACTGAACGACAACATACTGCCATTGTGGAGGCCACCCGTGAAATTTTCGGTGAGCATTCCGTTGTCCGGTTGTTCGGGTCGAGGGCAGATGATTCCAAGCGGGGCGGTGATATTGATCTCCATGTTCAAATCAGTGGCGTTGATCCTCTGCATCAGGAAAAATCACAAAAACTATCCGCCAGAATTTGTACCAAGTTAGGTGATATTTTTCCGATTGATGTTGTTGTCAAAGACGATGCAACATCAGATGCGTTGATTCATCGGGAAGGAATGCGAGGGATTCTCTTATGAATAGTCAAGAACGGTTGAACACAGCACTTCTCCATTGCGAAAGAATTCGCCATGAATTGCTCTTTTCCTACGGCTGGATTTCAAAAGAAATAATTAATGAGCAATGGGTGGAAAATCTTCAATCGGATGAGATGAAAAAAGAGCGGGTTAGTGCTTTTTGTGCTCGTTTTGGAAAGTTCCAAGACTATTTTTCCGACAAGGTACTCAGATTATGGCTGGAAGCAGTAGGCGAGTACGTCGGCACCGCCTTGGAAAATTTTTCGGTGGCAGAGCGTGTGGGAATTTTAAGTATTCCGTCAGAGCAAATGGTTGAGCTTCGCACGATCAGAAATCGACTGACTCACGAGTACATTGAGAACGAAAAAGCGTTCTCCGCCGATGTTAATGCGGTGATTCTGATGACGCCTGTGTTGCTTGCGGCACTGGATAAATTAGTGAGCCATTATCAAGCGGTTATGCGGAAGGCTTGATTTCGAGCTTCGCTACGCTTAGCGCCAACCTATAGCCCGCGTAAGGTAAAACGCTGCCTACTTTTGTGGTGTTGCCAGCTTTAAGTCCTGCGCCAGTGTCTTTTGGTTGCGCTGAATTCAAACAAGTTTCACTTCTTATGGTTGGCACTTGTGATTCACGTTCGGTTAGAATGTGCGTCCAAATTTCAAACTAAAAGGATCAAATCATGGATTACCAGATCGCCCCTTCGATTCTCTCTGCAGACTTTGCTAAGTTGGGTCAAGAAGTTGATAACGTGTTGGCCTCCGGCGCCGACATCGTTCACTTTGACGTAATGGACAATCATTACGTGCCGAATCTGACCATCGGGCCTTTAGTGTGCGAAGCGTTGCGCAAGCATGGCGTGACTGCGCCGATTGACGTGCATCTGATGGTGAAGCCGGTTGATCGTATCATTCCTGATTTCGCCAAAGCGGGCGCCACTTACATTACTTTTCACCCTGAGGCGTCTGAGCATATCGACCGTACTATCGGTTTGATTAAAGAGAGTGGCTGCAAAGCGGGCTTAGTGTTTAACCCCGCGACGCCGCTGGATATTTTGGAATACACGCTTCCTAAATTAGACATGGTGTTGTTGATGTCGGTGAACCCCGGTTTTGGCGGTCAGAAATTTATTCCCCATGTTTTGGACAAAGCTCGCGCTGTGCGCAAGATGATCGATGCATTGGGTTTAAATATTCGTTTGGAAATCGACGGTGGCGTAGGCCCTGCAAACATTCGTGAAGTGGCTGCTGCTGGGGTCGATACTTTTGTGGCGGGTTCTGCGGTGTTTGGTAAGCGTAATGACAAAGACAAAAATCATTACAACACCATCATTGCCGAAATGCGTGCTGAGTTGGCTAAGGTGTGATCATGCGTCCCTCTCCTTTACTCTTGCTGATTGCTGTGCTGGCTCTTTCTGCCTGTGACAAGATCACGGGGGCGGGAGAAAAAAAAGAGGCGGACGCTGCTTCGGTTGGTTTTGCTTGTCGCGTTTCTTTTAAGGCTCCCGAAGACTGCATGAAAGATAATGCGACATTGAGTCCAACTTCCATTCTCACGGGCTGGAAGGCTGCCGATAAAGAAATTAATACTAACTTGCTTGATCCGATGATGAAGAAAAACAATCCTTCGATCCCACCCAAGCCGGTCGTTGTTCCTGTTGCACCTGTTGCGGCTTCTGCCGCAGCTGAGGCTATGCCTAAAGCCGCTAAGGGTGCTGCTAAAACCAAATCTGCCGCACATTAATCTATGACTACAAAATTTACTCCTCCTCTGAATATTGCAGCGATCGTTATTGACCTTGATGGCACGCTGTTGCACACCGCGCCTGAATTGGCAGAGTCCGCGAATCGCATGTTGCGAGACATGGGGAGGGCACCCGTATCGCAAGATTTATTAATGAGCTATATCGGCAACGGTATTCACTGGTTAGTGAAGCGTGCGCTGACAGGCGATATGCACGCCGAGCCAGACAATGCTTTGTTTGATAAGGCACGGCCGATTTTTGAAAAACACTACACGGAATTAGCTTGCGATAGCAAACCGTTTCAGAATGTAGTGAAGGGCTTGGATGCCATGAAGGCGGCGGGTTATCGCTTGGGTTGCATTACCAATAAGGTGATGCGCTATACCGATCCTATCTTGCAACGTTCAGGTCTGGCCCCTTACTTTGAGATTGTTTTGGCAGGAGATACGTTGCCGGAGAAAAAACCTCACCCGATGCCGCTACTGCACTCCGCGAAATTTTTCGGCGTACCGATCGAGCAACTTTTGTTGGTGGGGGATTCGCTGAGTGATATGCAGGCTGCGCGTGCGGCAGGTTGCCCTATCATTTGTGTGCCTTATGGTTACAACCATGGCGAGCCGGTTGAAACGCTCAATGTGGATGCAGTGATTGCTGATTTGAGTGGTGTGTTGCCCTTGATCAAGCACGTTTAAAAATGAATTTCGAAAACCTTCTTTGTTGGCGATG
>JAUYFR010000005.1 GCA_030690855.1 Gallionellaceae bacterium | reverse complement strand
GTCCTATTAGCGCATCCAACAACGCTTGCGCATACTCAGCAATTGAGGGCGGCGTCTCATCGTCGTAGCAAATACCCACGCCACCACCGAGATCAAGATGATCTAACTTTATTCCCTCGCTCGCCAATTGATCGACTAGTAGCAAAATTTTTTCAGCGGCCGCAACAAATGGAGAAGTCTCTGTCAGTTGTGATCCGATATGACAATCCATGCCAGTCACTCGCAAGTTAGCCATGCTCGACGCTTTGCGATACAACGCCACTGCCTCGGTATAAGCGACGCCAAATTTATTTTGTTTCAAGCCGGTCGAAATATAAGGATGGGTTTTAGCATCCACATCAGGATTTACGCGCAAACTGATTGGAGCAATTTTCCCCATACTGCCTGCAACAGCATTGAGACGATCTAACTCTGCGGCTGACTCAACGTTGAAACATAAAATCCCCACATCGAGCGCAAGACGCATTTCCGCTTCTGTTTTGCCCACACCAGAGAACACCACTTTGTTTGCATATCCGCCTGCCGCTAACACTCGCTGCAACTCACCACCAGAAACAATATCGAAGCCCGCGCCTAATCGTGCGAACACATTCAGAATCGCCAAATTAGAATTAGACTTCACCGCAAAGCAAATTAAATGTTCACGCGATTTGAACGCCTCAGAAAACTGCTTGTAACCCTCGGTGAGCGCCGCGCGTGAATAAACATAACTCGGCGTAGCAAACTGATTGGCAATATCGGCTAGCGCAACGCCTTCGACAAATAACTGATCTTGTTGGTAATGAAAATATTGGCTCATATTATTTTGCCTGTTCAGATTGAGTAGGAGGAGGTGGATTTTTTGGCAGATACAACGGCCCTTTGCGACCACAGCCTTGCAGTACCAGCATCATCAGCAACATAATGCCAGCCCAAGCGAATTTTGAATTGTGCATCATTGCGACCTTACGAAATTTTGAGCGCGAATTATAAATGGAAAGGCAACGAACGATGACCGAAAGCGAATTTACCCAACTGGCCGATGTGATTTTTGCTCGCATCGAAAATGCCCTCGACCACACCGACATCGACTGTAATTTGAATGGCGGCGTAATGGAGCTTGAATTAGAAAACGGAGCCAAAATCATCATCAATCGTCACACCCCGAATCGTGAACTTTGGATTGCCGCCAAATCTGGAGGCTTTCATTACCAATTAAAAGATGGACAGTGGTTGAACACGCGAGATGGCACAGAATTTTTTAGCACGTTGAGTGAATTGTGCGGCATTACAATTTAGCCACCTCGCTGCGGCAGTTGCCATTTTGTCTCATATTGAATATGCCGCAAATACAATCCATCCGGCGAAAAGGTAGGCGCTGCGAATTTTCGCTCACGTGCCAGTAACACCTCACGCATCCACTCTGGTTTGCGCTGTCCGTTGCCTACATAAACTAAGCACCCGATGATGTTGCGCACCATGTGATGCAAAAATGCATTAGCCGTTAAATCAAAAATAATCGTTTCGCCTTGTTGGTGAATATCTAGTTGTGCGAGATTTTTGACTGGTGACTTCGCTTGGCACTCCGCCGCACGGAATGAGCTGAAGTCGTGTTCCCCCAACAGATGTTGCGCGCCCTCGCGCATGGCATTTACCTCTAGCGGGGCATGATACCAACCTACTTTGCCGTGATGCACCGCGCTACGTGTAGGGCGATTGATCAACACATATTGATAGCTACGTGCTTGTGCTGAAAAGCGCGCATGAAATTCTTCAGGAATAACATGCGCCCAGAGTACGGCAATACTTTTTGGCAACAGGGCGCTCACGCCGCGCACCCAAGCGCTAAGGGGGCGGTTACTTTGAGTGTCGAAATGGATGACTTGTTCCAGGGCATGCACGCCGGTGTCGGTGCGCCCTGCGGCGATGATGGAAATTTTTTCTGAGGCAATCTGGCTGATCGCAAGTTGCAGATTATCTTGCACGGTACGGCCATCAGGCTGACTTTGCCAGCCGTTAAATTCGCTGCCGTCGTATTCCACCCCCAAAGCAATTCTCATGTCCAGGCTCCAAGTAATAATGCTCCACTAAAAGCAATCAGCACGATATCAATCAGACTCCTAGGTTGTGCTGATATCGCTATGCTAGCTTCATCATAGTGTGTTGACGCTAACGCATTGCGAATTGCATCTTGCCAATCCACCGCTGTGTCACGCATGGCAGTTTCAGCGTAGTGCAAGGTTAGCGCCAACCTCACCGCAATTTTTTTGCGTGAACCTCCCAGGAAATGCACGGGATAGATGAGTGAGTAAATGCCGCTGATCAGTTGCTCTCTCGACAACAATGTCAGCAAAATAGATAAGCCTGCTAAGACACTCAATAAACGCCCCAATTGCATCAAGCCATCTTCAAGACCCTCAACTGTTGGGCTTGGCATATTCGACAAGGACCATAGGGGAGAGCCAGGCGTCAGGAAAGCATAGATAACAAGTAGCGAAAGAAATATCCAACGAGTGCGGCGCAAGAGTTTAAACAAGCGTTGATCGTGCAATTTATACGCAACGAGAAACAGTGCTACCGTCACAGCCGCTAAAACTGGCGCGGACAGTTGCTGCACGGTGATCGCTGCACACATCCATACAATTAAATATGTAACAGGTAGTGGCGATAAATTATTGAAAAATTTGGGGTTAGTCATCGCACCAATAAAAATCGGCAGCCTAATTGCTGGCTGCCGATTTTTAGATTTTAAAATAAATTACAAAAGTTGCTTGAGCAATGACTCCGCTGTTTCGCGTTGCTGCTCGTCTCCATCACGCACCACCTCTTCCAATATTTCTCTGGCTCCGTCTTGATCGCCCATTTCTTGATACGCTTTGGCCAAATCGAGTTTGGTTGCAACCTCTTGCCACTGCTCACCTTTAGGCTCACTGGTCGCAGGTGATACCTCAACCTCTGGCTCATCTAAATTCAAACTAATTTCGCTCAAGCCCACATCCATCGGGGCTGGCTTAGCTGCCTCTTCTACCCTCGCCTCAGTTGGAATATCAAGGGTAAACTCCATGCCTTGATCGAGACCCGCAACTGGAGCAGACTGCGCAACTTCTGGCATAGAGGCATGACTTGATGTCACATCAAAGACCAAATCATCTAGGTTCATCGCCGGAGATTTTTCTTCAGTCACACTCGATGCATCTGCTGGAGCCTTGCTTTCCAATGCACTAAGATCAAAATCCATGGCTGGCATATCCAGCTTAGGCTCTTCAGTAACAGCACTGGCCACCGGTGGGGCGACCGTTAAATCAAAATCCATCGCTGCAACATCAGTTTGAGGCTCCTCTTCTACGACCGCCTTAATACCTGGATGAGTGCCAGTAATATCAAAATCCATTGGCGCTTCTTGTGCCTCGCGCAATTCGGTAGCAGTCATGATAACGGTGCTTTCACCATTATTAGACTCTGGCTCAATGCTGCCGGTATCCATCACCGCTGGCTCATCCGTAGCGTCGCCGAAGCCCAAATCAAAATCTACCGCATGAACACCACTGTCTGCCTCATCTAAAGCTACCGCGGACTGCTCGCCTGCGCCACCATATATTGAATTATTAGGTTCAAGCGCACGGCCCATCTCAGCGGCCTTTTCCCAAGCGGTCGCATCACCGGACTCTTTAACCTCTAGTGCGTAAACGTAGAATGATTTTGTATCTTTACGAGTGGCGTAGATGGACAGCAGCTTCAATTTAACAGGGTTGTTCGAAGGATCTTTTTTCAACGCCTCCTTCAATACTTCTTCTGCCTGAGCATCTCGGCCAAAATTTAAAAATAGATCCGCTTCGCCAATTGGATCAACTTCCTCGGCATCACCTATTGCCACGGCAGGCGTATCACTTGCATTGGTAAAGTCCCCTGTTTCAGGAGAAGGTGCAATCGGTGCGGCAATGCGACTTGACGCGCTACCAATATCTTCAACACTCGCAGCGGCTACAGGCTTCTCTCCTTTTTTGCCCCTCAAGCGCATGAACACTAGCGCACCTATGCCCAACAACGCAGCAGCTCCACCACCGAGATAAATTGGGTTCGCTAAAATGTCGTCCAACATCGAAGGGGGGGGAGCCACAACCTTCGGCGCAATTACTTTTGGTTTTGCTGCAACAACCTCACTCGCAGCGGCCACAGGTGAAGCTGGCATGACAGTAGAGGCAACCAACGGCAATGCACTTGCTGGTGCAGACGCAGCTAACTTGCCTTGCCCGGCCTGTGCTGCGGCAGCCTGGTTTTTTAACTCAACCAAACGCTGCATATCTTTGACACTCTTTTCGAGCATCGCAGTGCGCTGTTCAGCCTCTTTTAACGATTTAGCTTTCGCGATAGCCTCTTCACCTTTTGCCATCGCTTTATCCGCAGCGGCTTTTTCTTTATTACCGGCAACCGCTTTGTCGCTAGCGGCTTCGCCTTTTGACAATTTCAAAACTTCTTTTGGCGGCTCTTTTGCTTCAGGCGCTTTGTCAGTCAGTGTAGTGCTGATTTTTCCAGCCACTTCTTGCTTAGCCCTTTGCTCTTTAACTGAGCCTGTCGCAGCAGCAAGTTTTTGACGGTAAGCGTTCCAATCTGACACCTGAGCACGTATTTCATTAGCGGCTTCTGCTTGCTGCAGCTTGGCCAACGCTTCTGCTTCCGGCATGCGCAATATTTTTCCCGTGCTCAGACGGTTCATGTTTTTGCCTTCAAACGCTTCAGCATTAGCACGATATAGCGCAACTAACATGCGCTCTAAGCTCACATCAGTCGCTTTTGTCGCAGCTGCAATTTTGCCTAAGGTGTCACCCCGTTTCACTGTAACTGAGGCCATATTTGTTGGAGTTGTTTCAACTTTCTGTTTAACAGGTGCAACTGCCGCCTTCACTTCTTCTTTTACAGGGGCAGGTGTCGGTGCTGGCTCAACGGCTGGCGTCGGCGCAGGTACAGCCTCTACTGCAGCTTGAGTTGTTTCTGCCGCTACAGGTTGAACGACTTCAGAAGTTGCTGCAGGGGTAGCTACAACGGATTGTGGTACAGGCTCTACTGACGGCGCCACTGCAACTACTGGCGGCACCACGACGGGTTCAATTGGCTTAACAACTGCGGCCTGCTCTGCTATAAAACCAGGAGGGTCTAACAAAAAAGTATATTCGCGTAGCAAGCGACCAGAAGACCAACCCAACTCAATCAACAAGCTCACAAATGGCTCATTGATAGGTTGTGTAGAAGTTGCCTTTATATAGGCGTCGCCATTGGCGCGAGTTTCTAGGCTAAATTTTAATTTGGGTAAGCCATAAGGGAAGTCGATACCTGCGCCTTTAAATGCTTCTGGCGAAGCCAAACGCGCATTGAGAGTAGATTTGTCAGCCGCCTCAACTGCCACCAATTCAATTTCAGCAACGAGTGGTTGTCCTAGTGCAGAAGTTACGTTAATTCCGCCAAAACCCACGGCGTAAGTCGTACTAGACCATGCCAAACAGACAAAATATCCAAACGCTTTCAGAAATGATTTCCTCACGCTGCTACCCCTTTTATATTCAATACAATATTCAGATTAACATCATGGAGTTAGTGAGGCAAGCTCACCTTCCCTTTAAATTCATACGGTAACCGACAATTTCGAATTTAAATTATCAGCTACCCGCTTACTTATCTAACAAAATACGCAACATTCTTCTAAGCGGTTCTGCGGCCCCCCAAAGCAATTGGTCACCACAGACAAAAGCGCTCAAATACTCAGGCCCCAACTCCATTTTGCGTACGCGCCCTACTGCAATATCAAGTTTGCCGGTCACTGCAACCGGAGTCAGCTCACGCACCGAAATCTCACGTTGGTTCGGCACAAACTTAACCCAAGGGTTGCCGCCTTTAATCAAACCTTCTATTTCACTCAGCGGAATATCCTTCTTGAGCTTAATGGTCAACGCCAAGCTATGGCAGCGCATCGCACCGATGCGAACGCACAAGCCATCGACTGGAATACGAATTGTTGTGCCCAAAATTTTATTAACCTCGGCTTGGCCTTTCCATTCTTCTTTAGACTGGCCATTATCCAGCTGCTTATCAATCCAAGGGATCAAACTGCCTGCCAACGGCGCCCCAAAGTTTGCTGTCGGCATATCCGCAGAGCGCAGTGTTTCTGCTACACGGCGGTCAATTTCTAAAATCGCCGATTTCGGATCGGCCAACAAATCAGCAACTGAGGTATTTACCACACCCATCTGATTGAGCAACTCACGCATATTCTGCGCACCCGCACCCGATGCCGCCTGATAGGTCATAGAAGAAACCCACTCCACCAACCCTGCATGGAATAAGCCGCCCAAGCCCATCAACAAGATGCTGTTAGTACAGTTACCACCGATAAAATTTTTGCCGCCATTTGCCAGCGATTTTTTAATCAAATCCAGATTGACAGGATCAAGAATAATGACAGCATCTTTTTCCATGCGTAGCGTGGAAGCCGCATCAATCCAGTAACCAGTCCAGCCTGCGGTACGTAACTTTGGAAATACCCCAGTGGTGTAATCACCGCCTTGGCAAGAGATGATGGCATCCATTGCTTGTAATTCAGCCAAGTTGGACGCATCTTTTAAGGGTACACCACGACCTTCAGCCGGAGCTTCACCTCCCACATTAGAAGTTGTGAAAAACACCGCATCGATCAGATCAAAATCTTTTTCCTCACGCATGCGCTGCATGAGAACCGAACCGACCATCCCACGCCAACCGATTAAACCGACTTTCATATTCAACCCTTAAGATTAAAGCGCTATAACAACCGCATCGCCCATCGCTGCACAACCAACTTTCTGTGTGCCCGCTTCATATATATCGCCCGTACGCAGACCCTGCTGCAACACCTTACGCACTGCCGCTTCGATTTTCTGCGAGACATCTGAACGACCAAAGGTGTACTGCATCATCATCGCAACTGACAAAATCGTCGCCAACGGATTCGCAATATCTTTACCCGCTATGTCCGGCGCTGAACCGTGGCATGGTTCATACAGGCCTTTGTTATTTGAATCGAGAGACGCAGAGGGCAACATACCAATCGAACCCGTCAACATCGAGGCCTCATCGGAAAGAATGTCGCCAAAAATATTGCCGGTCAGAATCACATCAAATTGCTTAGGTGCGCGCACCAACTGCATCGCCGCGTTATCGACATACATGTGAGAAGTCACAACCTGCGGATATTCTTTCGCCACTTCAGTCACAATTTCGCGCCAGAACATACTGGTATCCAACACGTTGGCTTTATCCACAGAGCATAGTTTTTTATTACGCTTCATGGCGATTTGATATCCGACATGCGCCACGCGTCGCACTTCTGATTCGCTGTAATGCATGGTGTCAAAGCCTTGACGCTCACCATTTTCTAAAGTGCGAATACCGCGCGGCTGACCAAAATAAATATCGCCCGTCAGTTCGCGCAAAATCATGATATCCAAACCAGACACCACATCAGAACGCAAAGTCGAAGCATTTACCAACTCTGGATACACCATCGCAGGACGAAGATTTGCGAATAAATTCAAACCCTTACGAATTCGCAGCAAGCCTTGCTCAGGACGCATCGGACGCGGCAAAGTGTCATATTGATAACCACCCACTGCGCCGAGCAACACCGCATCAGAAGCTTTAGCCAAATTCAAAGTTGCTTCGGGCAAAGGATCTTCTGCCGCATCGTAGCCAGCACCGCCGATGTGCGCGTATTCCAATTCAATCTTCAAGCCATCACTGCGTAAAGCGTCTAACACTTTAGCTGCTTGCGCAACAATCTCGGTACCG
>JAUYFR010000003.1 GCA_030690855.1 Gallionellaceae bacterium | reverse complement strand
CTGATGCATCCCGGCTGCCCAATCACCGATGTGTATTTATGCTTTGAGCCAGTGGATTTTAGAAAGTCAATCAATGGCTTGTCAAGCATGGTCGAGCAAGGCTTGCAGCTAAATCCCTTTGCCAGCAGCCTGTACGTCTTCATCAATCGTGGGCACACTAAAATAAAAGTATTGTACTGGCATCGCAATGGTTTTTGCCTGTGGCTCAAACGTTTAGAATCGGACAAATTCGCTTGGCCGAGTGATCTCAAATTAGCCACGCCGACAATTAGTTTGCAGTCTTTTGAATGGCTCTTAGAAGGCTACAATATTTGGCAATTTACCCCACATAAATCACAAGAATTTACTTCTGTTTCATAGAGGAATTTGGTATAATACGGCATGTCTGTAGATATCAAAAACCTCCCCAAACTCAAGCCAAATTTCACCCTGCCTGAAGTGACTTTGCCGGCTAAATTGCCCAGTGATATTGCCGCTCTCACAGCACTATTTTTGAGTCAGCAAGACGCGCATCAGCAGAACTTGGTTAAGGCGATGGCGCATATTGAGTTCTTGTACGAACAGATCGTTTTGATGCGCCATCGCCAATTCGGCGCAAGCTCTGAAGTCGCTTCTAGTCAAGGTCTCCTGTTTGATGAAGCGGAAGTTTTAGCAGTCTCATCTACGCCTGAGCAAGACCTGGCTGAAATTCCAGCGGTCTTTATACCCAAGCCTGCACGCGGCAAACGCGCTCCACTGTCAGAATCTTTACCACGCATCGACATTATCCACGATGTGCCAGAGTCGCAGCGTCAATGCTGTGGCGTGCTGATGGTTGAAATCGATCAAGAGATCAGCGAACAACTCGACATCGTGCCAATGCAAATTCGCGTGCTTCGCCACATCCGAAAACGCTATGGCTGCCTAAGCAGCACCCACGCACCCGTGATCGCAGCACTGCCACCACAGCCCCGGCCTAAAAGTAACGCCAGCCCAGACTTATTGGCGATGCTACTCACCGTTAAATACGTCGATGGTCTGCCTTTAGCACGGTTTGAACACGTCTTAGCACGCCATGGTGTCCCCGTAGCGCGCCAAACTTTAGCGCGATGGGTGATTGGCTGCGCCAATCTATTACAACCGCTGCACAATTTAATACGCGATACCTTACTCGAAGGCGCATTCATCCACATGGATGAAACAGTGGTTCAAGTGCTCAAAGAAAAGGACAAAAAACCCACTTCCAACAGCTATATGTGGGTGCAAGCCGGTGGGCTACCGAATAAGCCAGTCGTCATATTTGATTATGACCCCAGCCGTAGCGGCGCGGTTCCCGCACGTCTATTGCAAGACTATCACGGTCATTTAATGACGGATGGCTATGAAGGCTACAATCAGGTAGTTAAAACCCAAGGCATCACCCATTTGGTGTGCTGGGCGCATGTGCGCCGCCGCTTTGTCGATGCGGTTAAAGTTCAGGCCAAGGGGCAGCGTGGACATACCGATACCTTTGTCGCTTTGATTGGCAAACTTTATGCTATCGAACGTGATTGCAAAACCGCCAGCGATGAGGTCAGACTGCTCGCCCGACAAACCCGTGCGCGAGCACTGCTCGATGAACTGCATGACTGGATGGAGCGGGTCATTCCCACCGTCACGCCTAAAAGTGCGCTCGGAACCGCACTGGCCTATTTGCAAAAGTATTGGCCGCGCTTAATCGGCTATCTCTTACGCGGCGATCTACCCATTGATAATAACCGCGCCGAAAATTCAATACGCCCTTTTGTTGTGGGGCGAAAAGGATGGCTGTTCAGCGACACCCCTGCTGGCGCGAACGCTAGTGCGATCATCTACTCGCTGGTAGAAACAGTGAAAGCCAACGGCCTAGAACCTTATCTCTGGCTTAGCCAAGTACTGCGCGAGCTACCAGCGGCACAAACCGTCGAAGCGGTGGAAGCGCTATTGCCGTGGAATATGCCTACAAAACATAGCATTCGATAAATTTAGCATTAACGAGGGTTTTGTCGGCTGGGGTTTGTGGAGCACTTACGTTAAAGCACTCTCGGTGTATCTTCACCAGCAACAAATGATTCCAGAAGATCGCCTAGCGATGTTGTTTCAAGACGTTTTTGCACTGCCAATTTCAGCGACTTGCTTGGCTAATTACAGCACAGATTTTGCTGAGAAAATCCAGCCATTGCTTGCCGTGATTGCAGAGCAGTTACGCACCGCAGAGGTGAAACATGTCGATGAGTCGGGTTTGCGCGTGGCAGCCAAATTGCATTGGACGCATGTGTTATCTGATTCATATTGGACGTATTATCGCGTGAGTGAAAAGCGCGGCGATGTGCCGCAAAACCTGATTGGCATTTTGATCCACGATCATTTTAAGTCCTATTACAAACTCACCGGCGTGACGCACGGTCTGTGCGGTGCGCACCATCTGCGCGAGCTGAAAGGGCTTGCAACAATTGAAAAAGAGTCATGGGCAAAGGACATGTTTGCGCTCCTTCAGTCGGCTTGCCACCAAGTCAATCAAGGTCTCATCGCGCCACTGTCGGCGGCTCAAATTGAGCGTGATTATGATTGTATCGTCAAGCAGGGCGTGATTTTCCACGAACAACAAACCCCCTTGCAACAGGCCTTGAAAGGACGCAAAAAACGCCGCACTGGACATAATCTAGTGCTTCGCTTGCGCGATTACAAAGACGATGCGCTGCGCTTTCTCTATCACGCCAATGTGCCTTTCACGAATAATCAGGCGGAACAAGATGTGCGAATGATTAAAGTCAAACAAAAAATAAGTGGTGGCTTTCGCACACTTGAAGGTGCTCAGGCATTTGCCGCCACGCGCTCCTATCTCTCGACCATGCGTAAGCAATGCGTCAACTTGTTTGAGGCGATCATGTCGCCGTGCCACACTAATTTCACTCGTTATTCTGGCTGAGATGCTGGGGTAATCTACCCCAATGAAGCAAAATATTCTGCGCTAAACTATTTTTATGGATGCTATCCAGATATCTGTCATTTCCGCTTTCGTGGGAGCGACGTGATCGCGATTTTCTTAATTTGAGTGGATTGGGGCTGGGGTACCTTGGGAGTTACAATATTTCAGCAATTCCAATTTCAAAATGCATAATCATGATTTGTTCGTAATTTTCGGCTTTTTTCGTGTCTTTCGTGTCCAAGGTTTTGACTTTGTTGTTGATTTTTTTTAAAAACAACCCCTTTTGGACACGAAAAGCACGAACAATGCCGAAAGACACGAAAGAAAAACAAATCAATTTTTCAAAATGAGAATTGCTGACTGTCTGCGGCGAAAAACCTTGCTGGGGTGGTTTTGCGTAAGTCCTATTTGAAAAATAATTTGGTTTTCTTTCGTGCTATCGCTTTGTGTGTATCCGCTTGCAAGCGGATACACACAAAGCGATAGCACGAAAGAAAACCAAATTATTTTTCAAATAGGAC
>JAUYFR010000356.1 GCA_030690855.1 Gallionellaceae bacterium | reverse complement strand
CGGATTGCCTCACTTCTCAACATAAGCTGCGGTGCTCTTCTGTCAACCGCCAGCACACTTAAAACTCACTTCAAACTCGACTACGCAGCGCCCATACCGCGAAGCGGTTTAGTCCATGGGCGAAGAGCGGCGGGCGCTTTGCCGCTCATCGTGCTGACCGGGCATAACGATCCCGAGTTTGCGTTGCAGACGCTGGAAGCGGGTGCGCAGGATTACCTGATCAAGGGCGATTTTCAGGCCGGCGATTTGATCCGCTCGATTCGTTACTCGATGAGTCGCGCCAAACTGGAGCAGCGTTTATATGAAGCCGACGAAATGATGCGGCTCTCCAGTACAGTTTTCAACACGGTGGATGAAGCTATTCTGGTGAGCGACGCGGATAACCGCATCATCACGGTCAATCCGGCTTTTACCCGTGTGACCGGATACACCCCGGAAGAGGTGATCGGTGGAAATCCGAATCTGTTATCGAGCGGGAAACACGGCACGGAGTTTTACCGCGAGCTGTGGTTGCAGCTCACCAGCCAAGGAAGCTGGAGCGGCGAGATGTGGAACCGCCGCAAGAGTGGCGAAATATTTGTCGAATGGACCTCCATTAAGCAAGTACGCGATGCGCATGGCAAGCTGACGCATTATGTCGCGGCGTTTTCCGACATCACCGCGCGCAAGGCCAACGAGGAAAGTATTCGCCATCAGGCGCAATATGATGCGCTCACCGACCTGCCCAATCGGGTGCTGTTGTTTGACCGTTTGCGGCAAGCACTCGCGCAAGCCAAGCGCGATAGGGCTCACCTCGCTTTGATGTACATTGACCTGGATAAATTTAAACCGATTAACGACAACTTGGGCCACGCTATCGGCGATCAGGTATTGCAGCAAGCGGCGAGCCGTATGCAGGACTGTGTGCGCGAGATGGATACCGTGGCACGTATCGGCGGTGATGAATTTGTGGTGCTGTTGCCGGTTGTCGAAAATGAACAGGACGCGCTGGTCGTGGCAGAGAAAATACGCTTTGCGCTCAATCAGTCATTCAAAATTGCCGGACAAAGTTTGAATATTTCTTCCAGCGCAGGCATCGCCATTTATCCCGAACACGGGGAAAGCGAAAATGAGCTGACGGGCAACGCCGATATCGCGATGTATCACGCCAAAGAGAGCGGGCGCAATAACGTGAAGATGTTTCAAGCTGCTATGCGGGATGCTGAATAAAGACGCACCTGATAAACCCCGCCGGATTGTCCATGCCATTGCTTTCCTGCCTACGCAAAATAAAATTGCGAGTAATAAATTCAGGGGCTATCTCAATGCTATCGGCCCCATCTCCTTGGGCAAGTCCAATGAGATGATGTTAGTCGCGCCCATCGCATCCGAGTCTGCCGAAACGGATATGCATGAACACATCTGGAGTGGTTTTTGATTGCGGCGGACATCGAAGCTTTTTCGGCGCATTTGATCCCTTCTATATGCTAAAATGCGCCCCCTTTGAATTCTAACTAGGTAGCAAACTATGTCTCGCGCTCTTCGTAACATTGCCATTATCGCCCACGTTGACCATGGCAAAACAACACTCGTTGACCAGCTGCTTCGCCAGTCTGGCACTTTCCGCGACAATCAAAAAGTAGATGCGCGGGTGATGGACAACAACGATTTGGAAAAAGAGCGCGGTATCACCATCTTGGCGAAAAACACCGCCATCGATTACGAAGGTACGCATATCAATATTGTCGACACTCCAGGACACGCCGATTTCGGCGGTGAGGTGGAGCGTGTTTTGGGCATGGTTAACGGTGTGTTGCTGCTAGTGGATGCGGTTGAAGGCCCTATGCCTCAAACACGTTTCGTCACCAAAAAAGCATTGGCATTGGGCTTGAAGCCTATCGTTGTGATTAATAAGATTGACCGTCCCGGCGCACGCGCTGATTGGGTATTGGATCAAACTTTTGACTTGTTCGATAAGTTGGGCGCAACGGATGAGCAATTAGACTTTCCAGTTATCTACGCTTCTGGTTTGAACGGTTGGGCTTGTCTGGAATTGAAAGATGCACCTTCCAGCGGCGGTAGCGCTGACAACATGCGCCCGTTGTTTGAAACGGTTCTTAAATTTGTTCCAACTCCGCCGGGAGATCCTGAAGCGCCATTGCAATTGCAATTAGCCGCGTTGGATTACTCTACGTTTACAGGTCGTTTGGGTATCGGTCGCGTTCTGAATGGCCGCATTAAGCCGGGCCAACAAGTGGTAGTAATGAACCATAGCGATCAAGTTAGTTCAGGTCGTATCAATCAAGTTCTTGGTTTCCGAGGTTTGGACCGTGTGCCAGTTGATGAAGCAGAAGCAGGCGACATCATTATTATTTCCGGTTTAGATGAGATTGGTATTGGTGTCACTATTTGCGACAAAGACGCTCCTGTAGGTTTGCCAGTATTGGGCGTAGATGAGCCGACCTTGACCATGGACTTTATGGTTAACGGTTCGCCATTGGCTGGCACAGAGGGTAAGTTCGTTTCTAGCCGTCAAATTCGTGATCGTCTGACTAAAGAGTTGTTGACCA
>JAUYFR010000353.1 GCA_030690855.1 Gallionellaceae bacterium | reverse complement strand
TGGACTTCTTAGAGCAGGCGAGCTATCCCAGCTCAACCAGCGTGCATGATGCGATGAAGAAAATTAGTCAGTCATCGGCGGGAGTGTTGGTGTTGATGCATCATGTTGAAAATGCAGCAAGCCTGTTGAATCGCGCAGCTGCAAAACCCGAGGCGCATCAGGCAAAGTGGGATCCTCGCAGTTACGGTATTGGCGCACAAATTTTGCGTGATGTAGGGGTGGGGCAGATGCGTTTGATTGCGACTCCTCGCAAGATTCCAAGTATGGCGGGTTTTGGGTTGGAAGTAGTGGGCTATACACAGGCGAATAGTTAAAGGAAAGCAAATGAAAGAAATCGAAAAAAACTTGAATGGCACGGGTATGCGTATCGGTATCGTGCAGAGCCGTTTTAATACGCCAGTGTGCGAAGGTTTGTTGGCAGCGTGTCGTGCGCAGTTGGTGAAGCAAGGCGTGCGTGATGACGACATTACACTGGCGACTGTTCCTGGCGCGCTAGAAATTCCGTTGGTGTTGCAGCACATGGCGCAGTCGAAAAAGTTTGATGCGCTTGTTGCCTTGGGTGCGGTGATTCGAGGTGATACCTATCACTTTGAGGTGGTGTCAAATGAATCTGCTCGCGGCGTAGGCGAAGTGCAGTTGCATGCTGGTGTACCAGTAGCAAATGCTATTTTGACTACTGATACGGACGAGCAAGCCGAAGTGCGCGTTAGCGTTAAAGGCGCTGAAGCAGCATTGGTCGCGATTGAAATGGTGCATTTATTGAAAGCAATTGTATGAGCGACAAAGCGAATAGCGCGCTGGCCAAAAGTGCGCGACATCGCGCGCGTGAACTGGCGTTGCAGGGCATTTACCAATGGCGCATGGCAGGCAGTGATGTTGCGCAAATTGAAAAAACAACACGTAGCGAAAAAAGCCTAGGACGTTACGATACCGATTATTTCTGTCAATTATTGCGCGGTGCTGTTGGCGAGCAAGAGGCACTCTCAGCGCACATCTCGCCGCATCTTGATCGTGCGCTGAAAGAGCTTAGTCCGATTGAGTTTTCGGTTTTGCTACTGAGTGCCTACGAATTAGTTAATCATCCTGAGATTCCTTATCGCGTGGTGATTAACGAAGGCGTAGAACTCACCAAAACTTTTGGCGGTAGTGATGGCCATAAATTTGTGAACGGCGTGCTAGATAAAATGGCGGCAGTACTGCGCGCAGTTGAAGTAAAAGCAAAATAATTAACCACAGATGAACACTGATTTACACGGATGTTTGGATGGATTTATCCGTGATCATCTGTTTTATCCGTGGCTTAATGTTTGAATATGTCTGAGTTCGACCTCATCAAACAGTATTTCACTCGCCCCACACCAAGTGCAGCACTGGGAGTAGGTGATGACGCAGCACTACTCAATATTTGCGCAGACATGGAGTTGGCAGTTTCCACTGACATGCTGGTTTGCGGCACGCATTTCTTTCCTGACGCCGATCCTTTTTTCCTCGGTCATAAAACTTTAGCAGTGAATCTTTCAGACTTGGCTGCGATGGCTGCGACACCGCGATGGGCGACACTGGCTTTGTCGCTGCCCTCGGTGGACGAAAATTGGCTGCAACAATTTAGCCAAGGATTTTTCACCTTAGCAGATAAATATGGCGTCGAATTAATCGGTGGAGACACCACGCGTGGACCACTTAACTTGAGCGTGACGATCATGGGCGAGGTGCCGAGAGGCACGGCGCTCAGACGCGATGCGGCGCAAGTCGATGACGATATTTGGGTGTCGGGAATGCTGGGCGAGGCGGCGCTAGCATTGGCGCATTTGCAAGGCCGCATTGAGCTACCTGCGGATATTTTTAGCGCGTGCGCTACACGTTTACATCAGCCACAGCCCCGTGTTGAATTGGGGTTGGCTTTGCGTGGCATTGCAAACAGTGCGATTGATGTTTCTGATGGTTTGATGGCCGATCTTGGGCATATCTTGGAAAGATCGCAGGTCGGTGCGGAGATTTTTGTAGATCGGGTTTGTGCGTGTGATGCTGGGGCGTTAGCCCACTACAGCCACGGCCTACCTCTCGCGGGTGTAACCCGACAGGCCGAGCTCAAGCCCGACCTACAGGAAATGATGCAGCGCTGCATCTTGGCGGGTGGCGATGATTATGAATTGTGCTTTACGGTCCCAGTTGCGCATCGCAATGCGATTGAAAAAATTTCAAACACACTCGCGCTACCGCTGACACGAATTGGCAAAATTAAAGCAGGTGCCGGCTGTGTCGTGCTGGCCGAGGATGGTAGTCAGATAAAAATTGAGGGTACTGGCTATGACCACTTTGAATGATCAATTGAAGATTCAACCAAGCTGGCGTTTTTTGTTCAGTCACCCAGCGCATTTTTTGTCATTTGGATTTGGGGCGGGCCTCTCAAAGCGCGCACCAGGCACGGTGGGCACGCTAATCGCGTTTCCCCTATATTGGTATTTGGCGCCTCGTTTGTCAGATGTTTTGTTCGTTCTCGTTTTAATTTGGGCATTCGCGATTGGGGTTTGGGTCTGCGATAAAACGGGGAAAGCATTAGGTGTATCTGACTATGGCGGCATTGTGTGGGATGAGGTTGTCGCCTTTTTGTTGGTGTTGTTTTTCACCCCGGCGGGCTTCGTTTGGCAGCTGCTCGCCTTTTGTTTATTTCGCTTGTT
>JAUYFR010000351.1 GCA_030690855.1 Gallionellaceae bacterium | reverse complement strand
CCCCGGAGGCTTCCGCCACAAAGCGCCTTATCCACGTGCGATCCCGCCGAACATTCGCCCTTCTAAAGGCCCTGAGGCTGTGCAGCCCAATACTCCGCTGGGTGGCGCACCGCTCGGTTGGCCTGAGAATCCAGATGATTTGTTTGTTGATGCAGCAGGTCAGCCAGTGCGTTTGGATAAAGGTTTCTCCTGGGAGCATCCGTTGTCAGTGCATGGTTTGATGCACAACGCCATCACTAACGCATGGCGCGGTGATCCGTATCCGATCGACACAATGTTGTTGTTCATGGCGAATATGGCTTGGAACTCCAGCATGAACACATCGGGCGTGCGTGACATGCTCACGGACAAGAATCCAGATGGCAGCTACAAGATTCCATTCTTGGTAGTGTGCGACGCCTTCCAATCTGAGACGACTGCGTTTGCAGATTTGGTGTTGCCGGATACAACCTACCTAGAGCGTCACGACTGTATGTCGATGCTAGACCGTCCGATTTCTGAATATGATGGCCCAGTGGACGCAGTGCGTATTCCAGTGCTGCCACCAACAGGCGAGTGCAAGCCATTCCAAGAAGTGATTGTTGAACTGGCGAGCCGTCTCAAGTTGCCGGCCTTCACTAATGCTGAGGGTGGTCGAAAATTCAAAGGTTACACTGACTTTGTGATTAATTACGAAACGGCCCCAGGTTCTGGTATCGGTTTCCTCTCAGGATGGCGCGGCAAAGATGGTGACAAAGCCATGCGCGGCGAGCCAAATCCGAAGCAGTGGGAAATGTACGAGAAGAACGGTTGCTTCCACCAATACCATTTGCCACTTTCTAGCCAGTACATGCGTAACTGGAATAAAGCGTATTTGGATTGGTCACATCAAGCTGGTATCCGTACCACGAATGACCCAGTGGTGATTCACATTTACTCTGAGTTGTTGCAAGCATTCCGCTTGGCTGCTGAAGGTAAGCGTCCAGGTAAACAACCGCCGGATGATTTGCGAGAGCGCGTTAAGAAGTACTTTGATCCGCTGCCATTCTGGTATGCGACATTGGAAGATGAGGAAAGCGATCTGAGCAAATTCCCATTGAACGCGCTCACTCAGCGTCCGATGGCGATGTATCACTCGTGGGATTCGCAAAACGCTTGGTTGCGACAGATTCACACTTACAACTATCTGTTCGTTAACTCTCGCACTGCAATTGAGGCGGGTATTGAAGATGGTGGTTGGATGTGGGTTGAGTCGAAGTGGGGCAAGGTACGTTGTATGTGCCGTTACTCTGAGTCGGTTGAGCCAGGCACAGTCTGGACATGGAACGCGATCGGTAAAGCATCCGGTGCATGGAACTTGAGCAAAGAGGCGAACGAATCGCAGCAAGGCTTCTTGTTGAATCACCTGATCTCAGAAGAGTTGAGCGCAAACCATAGTGGCAAGCGTTTCTCAAACTCTGACCCGATCACCGGCCAAGCGGCTTGGTATGACGTACGTGTACGTATCTACCCTGCAGCTGCAGACGAGCCAAAAGAGACTTCACCTCAGTTCGAAGCGATGACGCCACAACCAGGGATGAAACCGAGAAAAGAGGGCATGCTGGCGTGGTTTGCCGGTAAAACAGGTAAGAAAGGAGCGCACTAATGACGCAACTTGCGCTGGTAATTGACTTAAACGTTTGCGTAGGCTGTCATGCTTGCGTAACTAACTGTAAACAATGGAATACCTCTGGTGCCGCAGGCTCTTTGGTGGATGAAAATCCGTACGGACTTAATCCAACTGGAACCTTTTTCAACCGCGTGCAAACTTTTGAAGTGGGTACTTTCCCGAATACGGAAACGGTACACTTCCCTAAATCTTGCTTGCATTGCGAAGACCCACCTTGCGTACCTGTTTGCCCAACGGGTGCTTCTTACAAACGTAAAGAAGACGGCATTGTGTTGGTGGACTACGACAAGTGCATCGGTTGCCTCTACTGCTCATGGGCTTGCCCGTATGGCGTGCGCGAGTTTGACGAAGAGCGCAAGGTAATGACTAAGTGCACACTGTGCGTAGATCGTATTTATGACGAAAGCTTGCCAGAAGAGCGTCGTCAACCTTCTTGCGTGTTGGCTTGTCCACCGGGTGCTCGTTTGTTTGGTGACGTGCATGATCCTGAGTCTGAAGTGTCTACAGCGATTCGTGAGCGTGGCGGTTATGCGTTGATGCCAGAGGCCGGCACTAACCCCTCTAACCATTACTTGCCTCGTCGTAAAACAACGATCGCGGTCCATGAAGATCAGCTCTATCGTGCAAGCAATCCGCACAAGATTGATGGCGCACCGTTCGATCAGAACATGCCTTCGATCACCGAAGAGCTTTAATTAGAATCTGAATAAGGAATTATTTAATGCGTCCCAATTTTTCTGTGCTGTTTTTAACCACCCTGATCGGTGCTGCACAAGGTTTATTCATTGCCTTGTTCGCGTGCGAACTACTGTCACCCACTGCATTGGAAGCAAATTTCTTTGTGGGCGGTAGCGTGATCATTTTGTTGTTCAGTGGCTTAGGTCTGTTGGCATCATTTTTCCACTTGGGGCACCCTGAGCGTGCATGGCGCGCCATGATGATGTGGCGTACTTCGTGGTTGTCACGCGAAGTGATTGCCTTGCCAGCCTTCATGGGAGCCGCTTTCGCTTACGGCGTAGCGCACCACCTAGAGATGGGCTCGAACATCACTATTGCAGTAGGTGTTGTTGGCGTAGTGATGTCCATCACTCTGTTTGTGTGTACCGCGATGATTTACGCAGCAGTTAAAGTGCTTAAAGAATGGGCGCATCCGTTAACGATTGTGAATTTCACTTTGTTAGGTAGTGCATCTGGTTTTACCTTGGCTGCGGCATACGCAAATTTTATGGCGCCTGAGTTGACGATGAATTTGGCGCAGGTTGCTTTCTTTTTAACAGCGGTGTCATTAGTAACACGCGGCTCATCGTTGTTGCGTAATGCTAACCTTACGCCGGTGAGCACACTGCAAAGCGCGATTGGCATTAAGCATCCACGCATCGTGCAAAAGTCACAAGGTTCGATGGGGGGCTCTTACAATACGCGTGAATACTTTCACGGCAAGAGTGCTGAGTTCATTAAAACAATCGTGCCGAGTTTTTTAGTATTGTCGTTTATCGCGCCATTATTGTTGGTGATGAGCGTGCCAGTGTTGGCATTTATCTTGCAATACGTTGGTTTGTTGGCTGAGCGTTGGTACTTCTTTGCTGAAGCTAAGCACCCACAAAATATGTATTACCAAGGTGTAGCTTAATTTTGTAAGCGACACTTAAAAGCCCGGCTCATGCAAGTGAGTCGGGCTTTTTTAAAAGTAGTATTTAGCCATGTTTTTCAAATAAGTTTAAAGGTAGCTCATGTCTCAGGCAGCTAGTCAGTCGCAGCTTCTCCAGAAAATTTTTCCGTTTTTGCGCTGGTGGCCGATGGTTAATCGTGATACCAACAAAGCAGACGTTATTGCTGCGATTACGGGTGCGATGATTGTACTGCCGCAGGGGGTGGCGTTCGCCACCATTGCGGGAATGCCACCAGAGTACGGACTTTATGCGGCGATGGTGCCGGCAATTATTGCGGCCCTGTTCGGTTCGAGCTGGCACTTGGTTTCTGGGCCGACCACCGCGATTTCGATTGCAGTATTTGCCGCGATGAGTCCACTGGCTGAGCCGGGCTCAGCACAATTTATTAGCATGGTGCTCACGCTGACGTTCTTCACCGGTTTATTCCAACTGATACTTGGATTGGCACGCATGGGCGTGTTGGTAAACTTCATTTCCCATACGGTGGTGATCGGCTTTACTGCGGGTGCTGCGTTGCTCATTGCGGCCAGTCAAGTGAAAAACTTTTTTGGAATTAATATCCCACGCGGCTCGCATTTTCATGTGGTGATCGAGCAATTTTTCCTGCAGTTTAACGACATAAATTTATACGTCACCTTGGTTGCCGTGGTTACGCTAGCAGTGGGTATCCTAGCAAAAGTGTATACACCAAAGCTACCTTACATGATCGTGGCGATGGTGGTGGGCAGTCTCGTCGCCTATTTACTTAACACGCTGGAAGGCTTTGATACCACGCACATCAAAACGGTGGGCGCATTGCCTGCGGGCTTGCCGCACTTTTCTTTGCCTGATTTTTCTTACGGGACTATTCATAAAATAATTTTCCCTGCGCTCATTGTGACCATGTTGGCGCTGACTGAAGCGGTGTCTATTTCCAGAGCTATCGCCACTAAATCAGAGCAGCGCATTGATGGTAATCAAGAATTCATCGGTCAGGGTTTAGGTAACTTGCTGGGTAGTTTTTTCTCCGGCTACGCTTCTTGTGGGTCGTTTAACCGTAGCGGGGTGAATTATGCCGCTGGCGCTAAAACGCCACTTGCAACGGTGTACGCGTCTATTTTCCTAGTGTTGATTTTGCTACTGGTGGCGCCATTGGCGTCTTATCTGCCTAATGCTGCGATGGCCGGCATCTTGTTTTTGGTGGCGTGGGGCTTAATCGATTTTCATCACATCAAAGTCATTACCAAAACTAATCGCTCAGAAGCGGTGATTTTGTGGGTGACGTTGTTGGGTACTTTGATTAATTTAGAACAAGGTATTTTCTTTGGTATCTTGCTGTCTTTGGTGCTGTATCTCAACAGAGTATCTCGCCCAAATATTGATGCCGTGGTTCCCGCTAAAGAAGAGGGCGCGTATCACTTTGTGAGTGCGGCGGGTCATGATGAGTGTCCACAAATGCGCATTGTGCGAATGAATGGCTCAATTTTTTTTGGCGCAGTTGATCACGTACAAAACAGCTTGATGGAGATTGATGAAATTAATCTACAGTGCAAGACTGTGATGGTGGTGGCGACGGGGATGAACTTTGTAGATGCGGCAGGCGCAGAATTTTTGGCGCAAGAGGCACGCCGCAGACGCAAACTTGGTGGCGGGCTTTACTTCTATCGTTGCAAAGAGAATGTAATGCGCTTTTTAAGAAAATCGGACAAGTTGGATGATTTGGGCGAAAGCGCCTTTTTTTCACCAATGGCGAATTGGCAAACGCCGATTTACAAAACGATGGATTCTGCGATCTGCAGCAACTGTTCCGCTCGCATCTTCAGCGAATGTAAGACTAATTTACCTAACGGCGAGGCAAGAACGACATGATACGTAAAAACCCTAGCGGCGATCTACCTGTTATCCATGAAACGGCTTATGTTGATAACACAGCCATTTTGTGTGGAAAAGTATTCGTTGAGGAAAATGTATTTATTGGTCCCTACGCGGTCATTCGTGCTGATGAAGTGAATGAGTTAGGGGAAATGGACCCGATTATTATCGGTGCAAATTCGAACATTCAAGATGGCGTAGTGATTCATTCCAAAGCGGGAGGTTTGGTCAAAATTGGTGCAAATACATCCATCGCCCACCGCTCCATCGTGCATGGACCCTGCATTGTGGGTGAAAACGTATTTATTGGGTTTAACTCGGTTTTGTTTGACTGCGTCGTGGGTAGCGGCTCTGTTGTGCGGCACAACTCAGTGGTTGAGCATTGCGAAATACCTGAAAATTTCCATATTCCTTCGACAACGAATGTTCACTCAACGGAAGAGTTGAGTGCGATCAAACAGGTCGCGCCATTGGTAAGCGATTTTTCTGAATCTGTATTGAAAGCCAACCACGAGTTGGTAAAGGGATACAAAAAATTACAAAACGAATTTTGAAATTAGCAAACTTATTATTAGCTTTAGCTCCATAAAAACTTGAGCTAAACATTAAATTATATTTTTCGGAGAATTGACTATGAATCGCCTGGCACGCTTTTTCCCATTTATGAACTGGTTTCCGCTGAATGGCGGCAATGTTAAGGCTGACTTTTTAGCGGGCATCACTGTTGCCTTGGTGTTGATTCCGCAATCGATGGCGTATGCGCAGTTGGCCGGTATGCCAGCGTACTACGGACTTTATGCCGCTTTCTTACCCGGCATTATCGCAGCGATGTGGGGCTCTTCAGCGCAGTTGGCAACCGGCCCAGTTGCGGTGGCCTCATTGCTGACGGCTTCAGCGCTTGCGCCATTGGCCGCGACTGGTTCAGATCAATTCGTCATGCTGGCCATTTTGCTCGCCTTCTTGGTCGGCATCATTCAGCTCTCGCTTGGTGCATTCAAGTTGGGTGTCATTGTTAACTTCTTGTCGCACCCTGTGGTGGTTGGTTTTACCAATGCAGCGGCGATCATCATCGGCTTGTCTCAACTGAATAAATTGTTCGGCGTCTCGATGGGACGTAGCGAACATTTCATCAACGATATTTGGGGGGTGCTGGCACAGGTTGGCGATACGCATTGGCCAACCCTGTTGATGGGCGTTTCGGCGTTCGCCATCATGTGGAGCTTGAAAAAATACGCTCCGAAATTGCCCGGCGTATTGATTGCGGTAACCATCACCACCGTAGCGAGTTACATGATTGGTTTTGAGCATAATGGCAAGGCTAAAGTGGATGAAATTGTCGATGTTGAAGTGAAAGCAATTGCGAATGATTTCGCTATGTCCGAAACCAAAATGTCAGAGTTGAATGTATTGCTAACGACAAAGTCAGCAGAACTTAAGCAGTTGCAAAAAAGCCATGAGCCTCAAGGGCAGCACGCAGCAGCGCTGAAGTATGAAATTGAGTTGGCTAAACTAGAGCTCAGCAATTTTGAAAACGAAAATCGTAAAGCAGCGCGCTCTTTGCGTAAGTTTATTTTTGAGCAGACCGTCGCTACCGAAACACAAACCGCAAAACTTTATTTGATGGGCCAAGTACCGGTAGGTGAAAAATCAGATGGTTATCGTTGGCGCATCAAGAAGGTGAATAAAGGTGAATTGAAACTAGTAGGCGGAGGCGAAGTTGTGGGCGCAATCCCCTCTGGCTTGCCAAGCTTCGGTTTGCCTCAGATGAGTTGGGACATGATGATGTCATTGCTTTCTAGCGCATTGGTGATTTCGCTGGTGGGCTTTATGGAAGCGATCTCTATTGCTAAAGCGATGGCCGC
>JAUYFR010000346.1 GCA_030690855.1 Gallionellaceae bacterium | reverse complement strand
TGCAGCTTGGCATTAAGCGAGTTACACCTGAGGCGATTGAAAAATGGAAGCAGCAGCACGGTTATGACAAACCATTGCTATTTAACGATCAAGCGCAGGGCGCTAGCCGCATTACCAACACCATCTTTGTAGAAAAATCCGCGAGCATGTTTGTGTTTGATTTTGGTTACTCGGATGACGGGCGCAATATTGCTCGTGAAATTTCTACGCGCATGATGCCTAGCCTTGCCATTGCACTCCCTACTTTTTTTATTGGCTTGTTGCTGTATGTAAGTTTTGCACTGGTGATGACCTTGTTTCGTGCAACCGCGTTAGACATGGCGGGCGTGGCCTTGTGTGTGTTGTTGATGTCGATCTCTAGTTTGTTTTACATCATCGGTGGGCAGTTTATTGCCAGCAAACTGTGGCATTGGGTACCAATCTCTGGTTATGCAGGTGGCGTTGATGGTTTACGTTTTGTCGTACTGCCAGTGTTGATCGGCGTGGTGGGCGGCATCGGCGCAAGCAGTCGCTGGTATCGCACAATCTTTTTAGAAGAGATCAGTAAAGACTATGTGCGTACTGCGCGAGCCAAGGGTTTATCTGAATTGCGCGTGTTATTTCGGCATGTACTTAAAAACGCCATGATCCCAATTTTGACCGGTGTCGTTGTCGTCATCCCGTTGCTATTTATGGGCAGTCTACTCACCGAATCTTTTTTTGGCATTCCGGGTTTAGGTAGCTACACCATCGACGCCATCAATGCGCAAGATTTTGGCGTGGTGCGCGCAATGGTTTTTTTAGGTTCGGTGCTTTACATCGTGGGGCTGATTTTGACCGATGTTTCATACACCGTGGTTGACCCAAGGGTTCGGCTATCGTGAGATTCATGCCCGTCATCTTGTGGACCGATGCCATGATTTTCATCTTGCTTGCGGTGGCTATCGTAGGTGTGTGGTGGGTGCGTCAACGTCCACATTTAATCTTGCCGTGGGTAAGAGTGGCACAGAGCCGTGTGGGCATGGTGTCGCTATTGGTGCTCTCTATTTTTTTGCTCATCGGATTATTAGATTCACTGCACTATCGCGCCGCGTTACCCGATAAAAATAATGACCAAACGATTTACTCTTCTGAAGTAATGAGTGCGTTTGATGCGCTAGCAGGTGACTTGCGTAGCCACCCAGAAAAAACCTATTCCGCGCCTTTGGCGATTCATCTGTACGCCAAAGAAAGTATCGAAACGCCGGAGGGCAAACAATTGCGTGACTATCCGCGTTTGCGTTTTGGCGGTGCGCATTTGGAAGGTGAATCTCTGCACGAAGTAGACATTGTGAAACGGACAATCGCCGGAGCATTAGCGGGTGCATTCATTGCAGGGCTTTTGATTGCAGTATTCCGCGCGTCATTTGCCCGCAATAAAATTGTTCGCACTGTTTTATTTAGCGTTCTATTACTGTCTATTTTTATTGGCGTGGTGGCGAATCTAGCTGCGGGTTACCACGTCCTCGGTACCGATAAAGTGGGTCAAGATGTGCTTTACCTTTCACTCAAAAGCATACGCACTGGCCTAGTGATTGGCACGGTGACCACTCTGGTGATGCTACCGTTTGCCTTGTTTTTTGGGATTGCCGCAGGCTATTTGCGCGGCTGGGTGGACGATGTCATTCAATACGTTTACACCGTGTTGAGTTCCATTCCTAGCGTGTTACTCATCGCCGCCGCCGTGCTGATGATGCAAGTGGTGATTGAAAAAAATGCTGACTGGTTTGCCACTTCGGCGGCACGCGCTGATGTGCGTTTGCTTTGCTTGTGCATTATCTTAGGCGTGACGAGTTGGACTGGGCTATGTCGCTTGTTGCGCGGCGAAACGCTCAAATTGCGCGAACTGGAGTACATCCAAGCGGCACAAGCGTTCGGCGTGTCCAGCTTGCGCATCATCACGCGCCACATCGTACCCAACGTGATGCACATCGTGTTGATCTCAGTGGTGATGGAATTCAGCGCGCTGGTGTTGGCTGAAGCCGTGCTGTCGTATGTCGGTGTGGGCGTTGATCCTTCAACCATTAGTTTCGGCACACTCATTAATGCCGCCCGCTTAGAGATGGGACGCGAACCCATGGTGTGGTGGACGTTAGCCTCGGCATTTGGCTTCATGTTGGTGTTGGTGTTATCCGCGAATTTGTTCGCAGATGCCGTGCGCGATGCGTTTGATCCGAGATTGAATCGGACTGAAAGCGCGAGATGAGTGAGCTGCTGAGAATTGCAGGCTTAGTCACGCGTTTGCGCAATGGTGCGCGCATCGTGGACGATGTTTCGTTTGAGATTCGTCACGGTGAAACGTTAGCGCTATTGGGTGAATCGGGCTGCGGGAAATCCATGACGGCGCTTTCGTTGATGCGCTTGTTACCCGATGGTGTGCAGATTGAAAGTGGTGCGATGCACTTAGGTGAGGTTGATGTGGCGGCCTTGCCAGAACGCGAAATGCGCGCCGTGCGTGGTGGCAAGATGGCGATGATTTTTCAAGAGCCTGGGCTGAGTTTGAATCCGGTGATGACAGTGGGTGAGCAGATTGGCGAGGTGTTGGAGTTGCATTTTGTAGGTCGGGATTCATCCCGACGCGTTAATCAAGTCGGGATGAATCCCGACCTACAAAAAACGGTAACGCAACGCTGCATCGAGTTACTTGAACAAGTAGGCATTCCCGATGCACCTCGCCGAATAACTGAATATCCGTTTCAACTTTCTGGTGGTATGAAGCAGCGCGTGATGATCGCAATGGCACTGGCAGGGCAGCCGCAATTATTGATTGCCGACGAGCCGACTACTGCGCTCGATGTGACGATCCAAGCGCAGGTGTTGCAATTACTACGTGATACGCAGCAGCAAAACGGCATGGCGATGTTGCTCATCACGCATGACCTCGGTGTGGTGGCGGAGAATGCCCATCAGGTGGCGGTGATGTACGCGGGGCAAATTATCGAGCGAGCAAGCCGCGAGCAATTATTTGCCAACCCACAACACCCTTACACTCAAAAACTATTTGCCGCATTACCCGATGGCAAGCGCAACGGTAAGCCGTTGGCAGCCATTGCAGGCAGTGTGCCGCCGCTCGGTACAGTGTTCGCGGGTTGCCGCTTCGCTTCACGTTGCAAGCAGGCTTGGACCTTGTGTCATGAGCAGATTCCGGCGTGGACTGAGACGGTTGCGGGGCAGGGGGTGAGGTGCCATTTGTTTAGCAGGATCGAGGAT
>JAUYFR010000189.1 GCA_030690855.1 Gallionellaceae bacterium | reverse complement strand
AGAAAGTAAGAAAGTCGGGAGCAAAGCATGCTACAGCCAGCTAGAAGAAAATACCGCAAAGAGCAGAAGGGCCGTAACACTGGCGTTGCTACACGCGGAAATCAGGTTAGTTTCGGTGAGTTTGGACTTAAGGCTGTTGCGCGTGGTCGTTTGACTGCGCGTCAGATTGAGGCCGCTCGTCGTGCAATGACTCGCCACATTAAACGTGGTGGACGTATCTGGATTCGTATATTTCCAGACAAGCCAATTTCACAGAAGCCTGCTGAAGTTCGTATGGGTAACGGTAAAGGTAATCCGGAGTATTACGTTGCTGAGATTCGTCCTGGCAAAATGTTGTATGAAATGGACGGGGTTGCTGAAGACTTGGCGCGTGAAGCATTTAAATTAGCTTCAGCTAAATTGCCAATTGCGACAACATTTGTTGTTAGACAGGTAGGTACATAAAGATGAAAGCTAGTGAACTTAAAACTAAATCCGCAGCTGACTTGCAACAAGAGCTGTTGTCTCTAAATAAAGCGCAATTTGGTCTGCGTATGCAGATCGCGACTCAGCAACTGAGCAATACAAGCCAGTTGCGTAAAGTTCGTCGAGACATCGCGCGTGTGAAAACTGTAATGACTGAGAAGGGTGCGCAGAAATGAGTGCAACAAATCTAAAGCGTACGCTGACTGGCACTGTGGTTAGCGACAAGATGGACAAAACAGTAACTGTTTTGGTTGAGCGCAAAGTAAAGCATCCTGTATTGGGAAAAATTATTCGCGTATCTAAGAAATATCATGCCCATGATGAAACAAATGAGTTTCATCATGGTGATGTCGTGGCTATCGAAGAGTGCCGGCCACTTGCAAAGACAAAGACTTGGCGTGTAACTAAATTGCTTGAGAAGGCTGAAGCAATTTAATTTATATGTTTTTGCAATTAGTGCTTGTGCTTTTGTGCGAGTTTGAATAGAATGCGCGGCTTCGTTTCACCGTCGCTTGCGGCGGCCTAACCCGTACGGGTTCCAAGACTAGCCGCAGAGAGCGGACAAAGTTGGAGA
Organism: Gallionellaceae bacterium; assembly: GCA_030690855.1. GTDB lineage: Bacteria > Pseudomonadota > Gammaproteobacteria > Burkholderiales > Gallionellaceae > PALSA-1006. The sequence goes on along the minus strand of JAUYFR010000189.1, from coordinate 5,535 downwards.
TTTTAAAATGATACAAATGCAATCAGTTTTAAATGTTGCCGATAACACTGGTGCTCGCTCTGTTATGTGCATCAAGGTGCTTGGTGGTTCAAAGCGTCGCTATGCTGGTATCGGCGATGTAATAAAGGTCAGTATTAGAGATGCTGCTCCTCGTTCGCGGGTTAAAAAGGGCGAGGTTTACAGTGCGGTTGTTGTGCGCACAGCTAAGGGTGTGCGTCGTGCTGATGGATCTTTGATTAAGTTTGATGGAAATGCTGCGGTGTTGTTAAACGCTAAGCTTGAACCAATCGGTACTCGTATTTTTGGGCCGGTGACACGTGAGTTGCGTAATGAGCGTTTCATGAAGATTGTTTCTTTGGCTCCTGAAGTGCTGTAAGTAAGGATTAAAAATGCGCAAGATTAAGAAAAATGATGACGTAATAATCATCGCTGGTAAAGACAAGGGTAGTCGAGGCAGTGTGTTGGATGTTCTCGATGATCGTGTTTTAGTGGGCGGGGTTAATAAAGTTAAGAAGCATCAGAAGCCTAATCCGGTTAAGGGTCAGGCGGGTGGTATCGTTGAAATTGAGAAGCCTATTCATATTTCTAACGTTGCTATTTACAATGCGGCTACTAAAAAAGCAGATCGCGTTGGTATTAAGTCTCTGGATGACGGGCGTAAAGTTCGGGTATTTAAATCCAGTGGCGAAGTGATTGCCTAAGGGGTAAGAAGAGCATGGCTCGTTTATACGATTACTACAAAACGTCAGTGGCTCAAGAGCTGATGAAAAAATTCGGCTACAAGTCGATTATGGAAGTGCCTCGCATTGAAAAAATTACACTTAATATGGGTGTGGGTGAGGCGGTTGCGGATAAAAAAGTAATGGATCATGCGGTGTCAGATATGCAGAAGATTGCAGGTCAGAAGCCGGTGGTTACAAAATCTAAAAAATCAATTGCGGGTTTTAAGATCCGTAATGATTATCCTGTCGGTTGTAAGGTTACGCTTCGTCGTGATCGTATGTATGAATTCTTGGATCGCTTGGTTGCAGTTGCTATTCCTCGTATTCGAGACTTCCGCGGAATTTCTGGTAAGTCTTTTGATGGCCGTGGTAATTACAACATGGGCATTAAAGAGCAGATCATTTTTCCAGAGATTGAGTATGACAAGATTGATGCATTGCGTGGTATGAACATTACTATCACAACAACTGCGAAAACCGACGAAGAGGCTAAGGCGCTTCTGTTGGCATTTAAATTTCCATTGAAGAACTGAGGTTGAAATGGCTAAGGCATCTGTTATCAATCGTGATTTGAAGCGTCGTGAAGTGGTTAAGAAGTTTGCCGCAAAGCGTGCTCAATTGAATGCGGTTGTTTCTAATGTAAATGCAAGTGAAGAAGAGCGTGCGGCTGCGCGTCAAAAAATTCAGGCCTTGCCGCGTAACTCTAGTCCTGTACGGTTGAGAAATCGCTGTGCATTGACGGGGCGTCCTCGTGGCGTGTTTAGTAAGTTTGGTTTGGGTCGCACGAAATTACGTGAATACGTAATGCGTGGTGAGATTCCGGGTGTTGTCAAGGCAAGCTGGTAAGGGTGAATTTATGAGTATGAGTGATCCGATCTCTGACATGCTGACGCGTATTCGTAACGCGCAGATGGCAGAAAAAGTAACAGTGGCTATGCCTTCGTCTAAGCTTAAGGCGGCAATTGCAAAAGTTCTTCATGATGAAGGTTACGTTGATGGTTTTAAGGTAACGGAAAATGAAGGCAAGCCAACTTTAGAAATTGGTCTTAAGTATTATGCTGACCGCCCTGTCATTGAAAAAATTCAGCGTGTAAGTCGCCCTGGGTTGCGTGTGTACAAAGGTAGTGAGGATATTCCAAAAGTTATGAATGGATTGGGAATCGCTATTGTGTCCACCTCCAAAGGTTTGATGACAGATCACAAAGCGCGGGCCAATGGTATTGGTGGCGAAGTTCTGTGCATCGTCGCGTAACGGAGGAATCATGTCTAGAGTAGCTAAAAATCCTATCGCTGTACCTGCTGGTGTCGAAGTGGCATTGGTGGCGGGCAAAATTACTGTTAAAGGTCCAAAAGGTTCTTTGACTCAAGCATTGAATGCGGATGTAGCTGTTGAGCGCCAAGGCGACGTGTTGCTGTGTAAGGCGACCAACGATTCACAGCAAGCAAATGCACAGTCTGGAACAATTCGTGCGCTGGTGGCTAATATGATTACGGGTGTTAATCAGGGGTTCGAGCGTAAGCTGACTCTGGTCGGAGTTGGTTATCGTGCACAGGCGGCAGGTGATGCTTTGAACTTAACTCTTGGTTTTTCTCACCCGGTTGTGCATAAGATGCCATCTGGTGTGAAGGTTGCAACTCCAAGCCAAACTGAAATTATTATATCTGGCTCTGATAAGCAGCAGGTCGGTCAAGTTGCTGCTGAAATCAGGGCTTATCGCCAGCCTGAGCCTTATAAAGGCAAGGGTGTTCGCTATGCGGACGAAGTGGTAATTCTTAAAGAAACCAAGAAGAAATAATCGGGGCTGATATGTTGAATAAGAATGAAGCGCGTCAGCGCAGAGCACGCAAAACCCGTGCAAAGATCGCTGATCAAAAAGCAATACGTTTGGCTATTCATCGCACGAACTTGCATATTTATGCTCAAGTGATCTCAGCCTGTGGTGGCAAGATTTTGGCTAGCGCCTCTACGGTTGAGGCGGATCTGCGTAAAGAGGTTTCAAACGGTGGAAATGCAGCAGCAGCGGCGGCAGTTGGTAAGCGTATCGCTGAAAAAGCTAATCTTGCTGGTGTAACGGCAGTTGCTTTTGATCGCTCCGGTCACAAATATCATGGTCGCATTAAGGCGTTGGCTGATGCCGCGCGCGAGCATGGTCTTAAGTTCTAATTTGAGGTAAATCATGGCTAAAGCTCAAGGTAAGGGTCAGCAGCAACAAGAAGATCGCGGTGACGGCCTCATCGAAAAAATGATTGCAGTAAACCGCGTGACCAAAGTTGTTAAGGGTGGTCGCATTATGGGTTTTGCGGCATTAACGGTTGTTGGCGATGGCGATGGCGGCATCGGCATGGGTAAAGGAAAGTCGAAAGAAGTTCCGGTTGCTGTGCAGAAAGCAATGGAAGAGTCACGTCGCAAACTGGTTAAGGTTAATTTAAAGAACGGCACTTTGCATCATGCGGTCGTCGGCCGTCATGGCGCTGCTAAGGTTTACATGCTACCAGCGTCTGAGGGTACTGGGATTATTGCGGGTGGTGCGATGCGTGCAGTTTTCGAGGCTGTGGGTGTGCGTAATGTACTGGCAAAGTGTATTGGTTCAAGCAATCCTTACAACGTAGTTCGCGCTACATTGAATGGCTTGAAATCATTGAACTCTCCAGCGGAGATTGCTGCTAAGCGCGGTAAAAGCGTAGAAGAAATTCAGGGGTAATCATGTCACAGGCAAACAAAATTAAAGTTACTTTGGTTAAGAGTGTTATCGGCACTAAAGAATCTCATCGTGCATGTGTGCGCGGTCTGGGTTTACGCCGTCTTAACCATACCGTTGAAGTTGAAGATACTCCGGCTGTTCGCGGAATGATTAATAAAGTTTTTTATTTAGTTAAGTGGGAGGCGTAAGTGCAACTCAATATAATTAAGCCTGCTGCTGGTTCTAAGCACTCAAAGCGTCGTGTTGGTCGTGGTATTGGCTCTGGTCTTGGTAAGACTGCGGGGCGTGGTCATAAAGGTCAAAAATCACGTTCTGGTGGTTTTCATAAAGTTGGTTTCGAGGGTGGTCAAATGCCTTTGCAGCGTCGCCTGCCAAAGCGCGGTTTCGTTTCGTTAACCAGGAATGATACTGCTCAAGTTCGTTTGTCAGATTTGCAAAACTTGCCAGTTGATGTAATTGACTTGTTGGCATTGAAGCAAGCGGGCGTTGTTCCTGCAATCGCTTTGGGCGCTAAAGTAATTTTGGCAGGGGAAATTTCTCGTGCTGTTAAATTGCAAGGCTTGCTATTGACTAAGGGTGCTCGCGCTGCGGTTGAAGCTGCGGGCGGAAGTATCGCTGAATAAGGTTATTTGTGAGCGCACCGAATCAAGTAGTGAAAGGTAAGTACGGAGATCTAAGTCAGCGCTTATGGTTTTTGCTCGGGGCATTGGTTGTGTATCGTATTGGCGCTCACATCCCTGTCCCAGGAATTGATCCTGTTATTTTAGCGGATCTGTTCAAGACGCAAAAAGGTGGGATATTGGGAATGTTTAATATGTTCTCTGGTGGGGCGCTTTCTAGGTTTACGATTTTTGCGCTTGGTATCATGCCTTACATTTCGGCATCTATCATTATGCAGTTAGCTGCGATTGCTGTTCCGCAGTTGGAGCAATTAAAAAAAGAAGGCGAAGCTGGTCGTAGAAAAATTACGCAATACACTCGTTACGGAACTTTATTATTAGCAATTTTTCAGGCATTTGGTATCTCTGTGGCTTTGCAAACACAGGCTGGCTTGGTTCCTCATCCTGGTGCTATGTTCCAACTAACAACCATCATTACGTTGGTTACGGGTACGATGTTTTTGATGTGGCTCGGTGAGCAGATTACTGAGCGTGGTTTAGGTAATGGCATATCGCTGATTATTTTTGCAGGTATTGCTGCGGGGCTTCCGTCGGCGATTGGCAATACGCTTGAAATGGCAAGGACGGGGGCGTTTTCGATTCCGCTTGTATTGTTCTTATTGATTGGTGCTTTTGCGATTACTGCACTGGTAGTGTTTGTAGAGCGTGGGCAGCGCAAGATTTTAGTTAATTATGCAAAGCGTCAAGTGGGCAACAAGGTTTACGGAGGTCAAAGCTCTCACTTGCCACTAAAGCTTAATATGGCAGGTGTTATTCCTCCTATTTTTGCTTCCAGCATTATTCTATTCCCCGCAACGCTAGCTGGGTGGTTTGGTGCGGGACAAAGTATGAGTTGGTTAAAGGACGTAAGTGAAAAGCTTTCTCCTGGTCAACCTATCTATGTAATGTTTTATGCAGCTGCAATTGTGTTTTTTTGTTTTTTCTATACGGCGCTAGTATTCAGCCCAAAAGAAACTGCGGATAACTTAAAGAAGAGTGGTGCTTTTCTCCCTGGCATACGCCCTGGCGACCAAACGGCAAAATATATTGAAAAAATAATGTTGCGTTTGACTATGGTTGGTGCGGTTTACATTACCTTGGTTTGTTTGTTGCCTGAGTTTTTGGTTGTTAAGTGGAATGTCCCATTTTACTTTGGTGGCACTTCTTTGCTGATATTGGTGGTCGTAACAATGGATTTTATGGCGCAAGTTCAGTCTTACATGATGACTCATCAGTATGAGAACTTGTTGAAAAAAGCCAATTTCAAAAGCGGGTTAACGCGTTAATGGCTAAAGAAGATGTAATTCAGATGCAGGGTGAGATTCTCGAATCGCTTCCTAATGCAACTTTTAAAGTAAAGCTTGAAAATGGTTTTGTTGTGCACGGTCATATATCTGGGAAAATGCGCATGCATTACATTAGGATTCTGCCAGGCGATAAGGTGACTGTTGA
>JAUYFR010000340.1 GCA_030690855.1 Gallionellaceae bacterium | reverse complement strand
ATTCGATTCTTAACCGGACACTAGTGATCGGATTTGATTTAGGGGCGTCAAGATTGGGCGGCGTAACTGCGCCCGCAGGGACTTATTCAGACCCAGGCATTTCAACCTTAACAGGTGGCTACAATTTCAATGACACATGGGCTGGTGAGCTGAGTTATACCAATTTTGGTGATTCCGTTTTGAGTATTGCGAAAATCAAACTTACTTCTTTGCGCTTAGTTGCGGTAGGCAAGTACCCAATAAACGATAAAGTTGATTTATTTGGCAAGGCAGGGCTTGCCCATAATACAGCGCAAATTTCAATTCTTTGGGCAACAAGTCCAGAAGTCTCAGGAGACACTGCGACTATAGGGTTTGGCGGGCAATATCATCTAACCCCACAAGTAAATTTGCGAGCACAGTATGATTACTTGGGAAAGTTTGCTACTTGGACTTCCACTGGCGTGGACATAACAGCGTCAATTATTTCTCTTGGGGCAACGTATACTTTTTAATAAATTCCGCAGCTCGGTTGGGTTAGCTGATTCATTGCGTAACCCAACATTACCGATGCAACTAGGTGGTCAGTAGCGCGTTCACGCAGCCAGTTTTGCCAATCAGCTTGCTGCGTCCACTATGTTCAATCGGTCACGGCGCTCTTCCTGCCGCAAGTCATAAACAATCTACATGGCTTCAGTTTTGAAAAAGTCTGCGACGATTTTTTAAGTCGCAGTGCGGTTTGTTGTCGCCCACCTAAGCCGAGTTTTTTACTAGAAGATTCGGAGTTGATGTTTTCTGATCAATTCCCTAAAGCTCTCACTGCAATTTGCCCATTCCACCAAATCTACGGCATACGGAATGTCCGAATTACTAAAAGCCAGTTTCAGGTTAGCGGCTATTTCAAAAGGCAAGCTTTCACCGATCACGCAGAGATCCAAATCTGAGGTTGGCTTGGCTTTGCCGGTGACGCGCGAACCGAATGCAAATATCTCCCTGTCGGGCAGGTACGTGTTCAGAATAGATTTAACTATCGCCAAATGTTCCGGCTTGACATCAAATGGCATTGCGCATTCTTTCCAATACAATTTTCGCGTCAGCCAAAAACAAACGCGCGCGCTCAAATGTGCGTTCTGCCTCTTGGTTGTCATAGATGTGAGATGTTTTGTTTCGTGCCTCATAATGACCAAACCATGCTTCGGTATCATCGAGTAGGCGGTATTTAGCGGCTTGGCGAAAAATATCTTTCTTGGAAAGTAATATCCCTTCATCAAGTTGATACGCTTCTTTCAGTGTGCGCTGCATTAATTTCCACGACAAATCCATCGCAATCTCAAAACGCTGGATGACGCCATCTCGCACGGTCAGAAGTTGCGGATAGTTTGACGCGTCCACAAATCCCTCTTCAAGGCGCGCCAAAGCATTTTCAAGTGCGTCATAATTTAATCGTGTCATTTCGCCCTCTGCTTGTAAGCGTATTTCATCATCACGATGCCAACCACCACCATCGGCAAACTTAACCACTGCCCCATGCTGAGGCCAAAGCTCATCAAGCCAAAAATGCCGTCGTCTGGAGTGCGTGCAAATTCACCGATGAAGCGGAAGCTACCGTAACCGATTAAAAACAATCCCGACACTGCGCCAGATGAGCGCGGTTTGTTGGAATAAATCCATAGCACTAAAAATAGCGCAATGCCTTCTAATGCAAATTCGTAAAGTTGCGACGGATGGCGCGGCAGGTTGTCCACGTTGGGAAACACCATGCCCCAAGGTAGGTCGGTGGGGCGCCCCCACAATTCTGCATTGATAAAGTTACCGATGCGTCCTGCACCTAAGCCGACTGGCACCAAGGGGGCGATGAAGTCCATGAGTGACAGCCAATTTATTTTGCGCTGCCGTGCAAATAGAGACATGGCAATTAGGACGCCTAAAAAACCACCGTGAAAAGACATGCCGCCTTCCCATACGGCAAGAATCTTGGCGGGATGTGAAAAATAATAGTCGGGGTTGTAAAACAACACTTCGCCCAAGCGTCCGCCAAACACGACACCGAGTACACCGTAAAATAAAAGGTCATCGAGAAATTTGTCGTTCCAGCCTGAGCGATTTAAGCTGCGCAGTCGCAGTCGCCCCAATCCGATAAAGCTGGCAAAGCCGAGTAGATACATCAGGCCATACCAGTGAATGCCGAAAGCGCCAAGGTGGATAGCAACGGGATCGAATTGCGGATGAACGAGCATGGGGCGAATAGAGTAAAATTAACGCTCAGATTATACGTGCTTCAATTTTTTTCGAGAGACATCATGCCCCAATACCGTTCCCGTACTTCTACTCATGGCCGCAACATGGCTGGCGCTCGCTCTTTGTGGCGTGCGACTGGTATGACTGATGGTGATTTTGGTAAGCCAATCATCGCCATTGCGAATTCGTTCACGCAGTTTGTGCCGGGCCACGTGCACCTGAAAGACATGGGGCAGTTGGTGGCGCGTGAAATTGAAAAGGCAGGCGGAATAGCCAAAGAATTCAATACGATAGCGGTGGATGATGGTATTGCGATGGGGCACGATGGCATGCTGTATTCATTGCCTTCGCGTGACTTGATTGCAGATAGCGTGGAATACATGGTGAATGCGCATTGCGCCGATGCGCTGGTGTGTATTTCTAACTGCGACAAAATTACTCCCGGCATGTTGATGGCGGCGATGCGCTTAAATATTCCGGTAATTTTTGTTTCCGGCGGGCCAATGGAAGCGGGTAAGGTTAATTGGCAGGGCAAAATTAAGGGGCTGGATTTGGTGGATGCGATGGTGGCTGCGGCGGATAGTCGCATCAGCGATGCTGAGGTGGATGCCATTGAGCGTTCCGCTTGCCCAACCTGTGGCTCTTGTTCTGGCATGTTCACGGCCAATTCGATGAACTGTTTGACCGAGGCATTAGGCTTATCCCTACCCGGCAATGGATCGCTAGTGGCAACCCATGCTGAGCGTAAGCAGTTATTTTTGCGTGCAGGTCGCACGGTTGTGGAGTTGTGCAAACGT
>JAUYFR010000332.1 GCA_030690855.1 Gallionellaceae bacterium | reverse complement strand
TCGGGCTGTAGCTTATCGATGAGCTTTTTCATGCCCTGCGATTCAAGTTGAAATACTGCGCTGGTATTTGCTTTTTTCAACAGATCGTAGGTTCGCTTGTCATCCAGTGGAATTGTTTCAATCGCAAACGGGGTCGTATCATTCGGCTGCATTGCTCGCACATATCGCACCGCCCAGTCGATGATCGTCAACGTGCGCAAACCCAAAAAGTCGAACTTCACGAGGCCGACAGCTTCAACATCATCCTTATCAAACTGGCTAACCGATTTTTTCTCTTCGCCTTCCGCACCGCCCTCCGCACAATACAGCGGGCAAAAATCAGTCAGTTTACCCGGCGCAATCAACACTCCACCGGCGTGCATACCCACGTTGCGTGTCAAATCTTCGAGTCGCGCCCCCAGCTCCAACAACTCTTCCACGCCCTCTTCACTCGCCACGATGGAATTAAATTCCGGCTCCATCTCACGAGCCTTTTTCAGCGAGACGGGCTTCACGCCTTCTAGTGGCACCAGCTTGGAAAGACGATCACACAAACCATAAGGAAAATCCATCACACGACCGACGTCGCGGATAACCGCCTTAGAGGCCATCGTGCCGAAGGTGGCAATCTGAGCCACGTTCGCTGCGCCATATTTTTTGCGCACGTACTCAATCACCAACTCACGCCCATCTTGGCAGAAGTCCACGTCAAAGTCGGGCATGGAAACGCGCTCTGGATTCAAGAAGCGTTCGAACAGCAGCTCGTAACGCAAGGGGTCAAGATCAGTAATCAACAAACAATACGCCACCAGCGAACCCGCACCCGAGCCACGACCCGGCCCAACCGGCACACCATTCGGAAACTTTGCATCGCGATATTGTTTTGCCCAGCGAATGAAATCCGCAACGATCAAAAAGTAACCGGGGAAGCCCATATTGGTGATGGTATTGATCTCGAAGTCCAAGCGCTCGCTATACTCTGACATCTTTTCCGCACGAATTTTCTCGTCGGGAAAAAGATGCAACATCCGCTCATGCAATCCTCGCTCTGATTCAATACGCAAAAAGTCATCGAGACTTTCGCCATTGGGCGTAGGAAAGTCAGGCAGATGCGGCTTGCCTAATTTAAGCGAAAGGTTGCAACGCTTGGCAATTTCAACCGAGTTTTGTAACGCTTCAGGCAGATCGGCAAACAGTGCCACCATTTCAGCTTGAGTAGTGAAATATTGTTGCGCGGTGAATGCCCGCACACGACGCTTGTCGTTAAGCACATAGCCTTCGGCAATGCATACGCGTGCTTCGTGCGCTTTAAAGTCTTCCACACTCAAAAATTGCACGGGGTGAGTTGCCACCACCGGCAGCCCCAATTCCGCAGCCAGCTTCACGGTTTCCCGCAGATGCAGCTCTTCACGGCCAAAACCGTAACGCTGCACTTCTAAATAAAAACGCCCGGGAAAAATACCAGCCCACTCATTAGCCAAGACTTTTGCACTCGTGTGGTTGCCGTTAAGCAAACAAGTGCCTACTTCACCCAAGTGCGCGCCAGATAAAGCAATCAGCCCATCAGCGCCTGCCTTGAGCCATTCTTTGCGAATTTCTGGGCGGCCACGATGTTGATTTTCTAGGTAAGCGCGGGTAAGCAATTCACATAAACGTAAATAGCCCACATTAGATTGACACAACAACAGCAAACGCGAAGGTTGGTCGCGATCGCTATCGTTGCTTACAAAAATATCGCAGCCAACAAGCGGCTTGAGACCCGCATTTCGCGCATCTTTATAGAATTTAACGAGACCGAACACATTAGAAAGATCAGTGAGCGCCAATGCGGGCATCGCATCACGCTTGGCCGCAGACACCGCCTCGCTAATGCGCACGATGCCATCTGCGATGGAATATTCGCTATGGATGCGGAGATGAATAAATGAAGGAGTCGGCATGTCGATCACGAAACAGAGGCGTGGATTTTTACCGGCGTGATATTTAAATGGGACTCAAACGAGCGTAAAGCCCCTCAAAACTTACTGAATAATAATTTGCTCTAACAGCACATCGGCAACGCCTTCTTTGGCATCAAGAGCAACCACCTTGTTGACTATTGCCTTGATTTCATTAATTAATTGCTGTTTCCCTGCGCCGCTTTCAATTTGAGCAGCAGTCTTGCCACTCAACAAAATGATTACTTCATGACGAATAGCGGGCATGTACAACTTAACTTTTACGCCCGCCTCTGGTTTAGCCATTTTTAGCGTCGCAGCAATTTGAACCACCTGCATCAAACCGACTAAATTAACGGTGTAGGGTTCCATTTTTTCATAAGCGCCACCACCGGCATCGCCGCCACTGCTTTGCGCCTGTGCGTTCGTCATCACCAAAAACGAACTTAGCATTAACAGCGGCAAACATTTACGCAAGATGAAATCGAGTGATTTTTTCATAATCAATATCCTTAGTTCGCATCTAAATCAAGCCAACTTAATGCTCGCAGGCAGCCTATTTTTTTGGGGTATTTGCAACTAACCCTAGCTTAATTTCTTGGCTGCGATTTTAACAGGGAAATAATTAACGAGTATCGGGGAATTTAACCGATATTTTCCATACGCTTGAATATCAAAACCTCTATCTCAAAAACTTAAATCTCAATTTCTATGGTGTTATCAAGAATTGAGACTTGTTGCTTGTTGGAAAATGTTCAGAGTGATGTGGCCAGAGTAATCGAGAGTGCGTGAAACTCAATCCAATCAAATAATCAATCTGTGTTGAGACGCTGGCATTGGAATCGGGGCGCCTCCGGTATGAAAAATAAATAGACCAGCAAAGAAACTCAAGACAGTTATGAAGATGCTCAGAAAAAATGCTGTCCAGAATCCCGAAACTTTAAAACCCGTTACTAAGGATGAGACCATAAGAATCATCAGTGCGTTAATGACTAGCAGGAAAAATCCAAATGAAATGAGCGTTAGAGGTATGGTCAGTAAAATAACGACGGGCTTAATGATTGCGTTGGCGAGGCCAAGTAATAGAGCTGAGGAAATCAACGAGGAAGTATTTGTGAACTTCAGTCCTTTAAATACAGTCGTGGCTACCCAAAGTGAAAACGCAGTTACACCACAATGTGCTAGAAACTCAAATAGATCATTCATGTTTGTAAACCCTCTGCCGAAATCGTGGATCTTATGCGTTACACATCACAGATTGCCTCACCTGCTGCTGTATCGGCAGATACGAATAGTGACGCTTGACAATACTAACGAGCAGGAATACTATAACCAAAAATGATTAAGTCCTTTGCAGACAAAGCCACTGCGGCGATATTTTCTGGGTTGATTGTTCGCCGATTGCCACATGACATACAGGGGATCGCGCGGCGTAAGCTCAAGCTCATTGATGCCACGAGCAGAATTGAAGAGTTGCGCGTTCCACCCGGCAACCGCTTAGAATTACTCAGTGGTAGTCGTGCAGGACAGTGGAGCATTCGCATCAACGATCAGTGGAGAATATGTTTTAAATGGGAAGATGGTCATGCGTTAGATGTGGAAGTCGTGGACTATCACTAGGAGAATAAAATGAGTATTCAACGCGAAGAATTAAACAACACAAAGTTTGGAAACATCATCTCAGGCGAAAGGCTTGCGCCCGTGCATCCCGGCGACGTCTTGTTGCATGACTTTATCGAACCAATGGGGCTGACTCGCTATAAAGTCGCAAAATTCACCAGTGTTCCTCAGCGTCGTATAGATGAAATTTGTGCAGGAAACCGAGCCGTTACCGCCGACACTGCAATGCGTCTTGGCCGCTTGTTTGGCATGTCGCCCCAAACATGGATGAACCTACAATCTCAGTACGATCTGGAAGTTGCCGAAAATGAATTAGGCGACAAAATTGACCATGAAGTGATGCCTCTCGCTGCATAAGTTTATAAAATGTCCGCGATGAAAAAAGAACTACAAAAGCGCGATGGTAAACGCGACCTCGGTGGAGAGCTACTACAATCCGTGCGCCAAATGAAAGCTGGTCGTGCCGGAAAAGTTCACACGGTCGCCATCCCTCCGGTTGTCTCTGCTCGTATGAAATCCGGCTTGCCCCAGCCTTCCTTTGCAAAACTGCTTGGGGTTTCTGTTCGTACCCTGCAAGATTGGGAGCAAGGACGCCGCGAACCAAGTGGAGCAGCCAAAACACTTATTGCTATTGCTGAGCGCAGACCAGAAGTACTACGCGAGGCTGCTGCCTAATTTCACAATGTATCTGTTGAATAGCAAAGATTATCAAACCGTCTGGCAACTAGCTCATCACTGGACAGGGCAAGATAGTCAAGCCAGTAACCCGAGCGATCTCTCCCCTGAAATTAAAGAAAGCATTCACCGCATTTTGATAGCGATTCGGAATGACCTTATTACAGCTCGAACAAAACACAGAGTTATTCTTCAAGACGACAATACAATTGAATTCATTCAGACCTGTCCGGAGATACGAGTTTAAGCACGTTGTAAGTAATTGAATTCAATTTAATTAATGACACAATTCTTTGTAACCGATTTCAACTTGCAGCAGACTTCTGATTTTTGTCAGGAGTCTGGATATGCATGCAGGGAAACTCGTGTTCGCTCAATTAATGGCGCACTTGCCATTGCATACGTTCCGTCAGTGCGTAGCCAAATATCCAAGCCGATATCCAACACTAAAATTCTCACATCTCGATCAGTTTCTCTGCCTAGCCTTCGCACAGCTGACATACCGCGAGAGCCTGCGCGATATCGAAACTTGTTTGCGCGCCCACCAAGCGAAGCTCTATCACTTGGGCATCCGTGGCAATATCGCCAAGAGCACATTAGCCGATGCCAACGAATCTCGCGACTGGCGCATCTACCAGGATTTCGCGCTCAGCCAAATCAAAGTGGCACGCGAACTCTATTCCCAAGACAGCTTTGCGGCGGAACTAAAACAAACCGCATACGCACTCGATACGACAACCATCGACCTGTGCTTGAGCGTCTTCCCTTGGGCGCACTTCCGCCAAGCCAAGGCTGCGGTCAAGATGCATACGCTACTCGACCTACGCGGCAATATTCCAACCTTCATTCACATCAGCGACGGCAAGATGCACGAGGTGAATGTACTCGACATCCTGATACCGGAAGCCGGCAGCTTTTACATCATGGATCGCGGCTTTACCGATTTCGCTCGCTGGTACCGCTTGCATCAAGCACAGGCGTTCTTCGTGATTCGTGGCAAATCCAATCTGCTCTGTCGTCGCGTTTACTCCCGCGCAGTAGACAAGTCCACAGGACTGCGTTGCGATCAAACTATTGCACTAACAGCACCCAAAGCCAGCCGCGATTATCCACAGCATCTGCGACGCATCAATTTCTACGATGCCGAACACGACAGGCATCTGGTCTTCCTAACCAACAACTTCGACTTGCCCGCGTTGACCATCGCTCAGCTCTATCGTTGTCGTTGGCAGGTCGAACTATTTTTCAAATGGATCAAACAACATCTACGAATCAAGAAGTTTTACGACACCACCGAGAACGCAGTCAAAACACAAATATGGATCGCGATCACCGTTTACGTTTTGGTCGCTATCGTGAAAAAGCGCCTCAATGCCGAGGCTTCGCTTTACACGTTATTACAGATTTTAAGCCTCACCCTTTTCGAGAAAACCCCACTCGATCAATTAGTTAAAAATACGGAGATGCAAATGCAAGATGCGCAATTCGATAACCAATTGAATCTATTTAATTAAATCTACGGACGTCAATGATCCATATTCTGCATTTAGCTTCGTAGGGTGGGCAGATTCTGCCCACACGTTTCGCGTTGATGTTCACGATAGTCTTAACGCAAAACCTGTAATCCAGAAACTTTTTTCAATTTACGATCTGTTGTCACCAATTTGGCTTTGTGCAAAATCGCAGTCGCCGCGATTAAACGATCAGCCGGATCACCGTGAGGACAAAAATCAGAAATCACGCTTTGAGCTGCAATTTCTGGCGTGATGGGTAATACCTCAATTTTGCGAGCAGCAAGAACAAGCTGCATGAAGGTGTGCGCATCCGTTCCAGGGTTGAGTCGGTCTTTGGATACCAGCATTGCAATTTCCCAGAGCGAAATATCGCAACAAGCGAGCGTTCCGTCCTCGTCAGCCTGAGCGATAGCGGCAAGTGTTTTTTTGCTTAGTCTTTCTGGGTCAAGTGCATCAAAAACTAGGGCGCAAGTATCAAGTAGCAGCACGAGTTGCCTCCCAGTTTGCGTCAACAGAAGAAACGACATCTCCGATACGACTGCTTACACGAAGGGACATCAACTGCTGACGAGCAATTTGGCGTTCATCACCCGAAGGGGGCGTCAGTCTGGCAATCACCTTGCCTTTTGACGTGAGCGCAATATTTTCTCCATTACGAACTTTTTCAAGATAGTCTGGAACATGATTGCGGAACGTTGTGACTGAGACTTCAAGCATAATTTTTTCCTTCAGTTTAAGGTTTGTCTTTGCATCATTGCTAGACCCGACTCAATGTGCTATTTCGATCAGCTCAATATCTTTTCTCAGCAGGTCATTAACCAGCACCGAAAAATCTACTCCCTTGGCGTTGGCAAGGGCAGTCAATCGAGACGGCACTTGATCGTCAAGATAAACCGGCAGATTGATTTTCGCACCAACACGGTGAAACTTCCCACTCGTTCCTTGACTGAAGTCAATTTCACTTGGAATATCATCATTTGGATTGTTCATCATGCCATTTTTATCACGTCGTTAACTTTCATCATGATTTCGTTCACTGCGTGTCACATCTAATTCAGAAACCGTCAGCACATTATTCTGTGGGCAGACAGGTTTACCGTTTGCATCAATTATCATTCAAACTTAATCCGAACCTGACCC
>JAUYFR010000331.1 GCA_030690855.1 Gallionellaceae bacterium | reverse complement strand
CAAAGGGTTAATGGCGGGGCCCGCAGTGTCTTTATAGGGGTCGCCCACGGTGTCGCCAGTGACAGAAGCCTTATGTGCTTCGCTCCCTTTGCCGCCGAAGTTGCCTTCTTCAATATATTTTTTCGCGTTATCCCAAGCACCACCACCGGTGGTCATTGAAATGGCGACGAAGATGCCAGTGATGATGGTGCCGACGAGTACGCCGCCCAATGCTTTGGGTCCTAGTGTGAGACCGACAATAATGGGTACGGCGACTGGCAACAGAGAAGGAACAAGCATTTCTTTAATGGCGGCCTTGGTCAGCATATCGACCGCTTTGGAATAATCAGGTTTCCCCGTGCCGTCCATGATGCCGGGAATTTCTTTGAACTGACGACGCACCTCTACCACGACTGATGCCGCTGCCCGACCCACTGCCTCCATGCCCATTGCGGCAAACAAATAGGGAACAAGGCCGCCGATAAAGAGCCCGATGATGACGGTGTGATCGGAGAGATCAAATAGAGTAGGGTGGCCTAAGTGAGCTTCGAGTGCATGCGTGTAATCAGCAAACAATACCAACGCAGCCAATCCGGCAGAGCCAATGGCATAACCTTTGGTAACTGCCTTAGTGGTGTTGCCTACCGCATCTAATGGGTCGGTGATGTTGCGAATTTCATCCGGCAAGCCAGACATCTCAGCGATGCCGCCTGCGTTGTCGGTGATCGGTCCATAAGCGTCTAGTGCGACAATGATGCCGGTCATCGAAAGCATTGAAGTGGCAGCAATGGCGATGCCATAAAGCCCAGCCATTTCATAAGCTGTATAAATACTGGCGCAGACTACCAGCACGGGCGCCGCCGTGGCCTTCATGGAAACACCCAAGCCCGCAATGATGTTGGTGCCATGCCCTGTTGTGGAAGCCGCAGCGATATGACGTACCGGCGCGTATTCCGTCGCGGTGTAATACTCGGTAATCACTACCATTGCCGCCGTTAAAATCAAACCAATGACAGCAGAGCCGTAGAGTGCGTTCACGCTGTAGCTGCCGTTGTCGCTCATTAGCCAAGAGGTGATGGGGTAGAACACAACTAACGCCAAGCCGCCTGCCACTGCCAAGCCGCGATAGAGTGCATTCATGATCTTGCCGCCTTCGCGTACATGCACGAAGAAGCTACCGACGATAGAAGCAATGATAGAAAAGCCGCCGAGTGCCAAAGGGTAAATCACGGCATTAGGCCCTGCATGTGCCATCAGCATGCCACCTAACAACATGGTAGCAATGATTGTCACGGCATAAGTCTCAAACAAATCTGCGGCCATGCCTGCGCAGTCGCCCACGTTGTCACCTACGTTATCGGCAATCACCGCAGGATTGCGCGGATCATCTTCGGGGATGCCTGCTTCAACTTTGCCGACGAGGTCTGCACCGACATCTGCGCCCTTGGTGAAAATGCCACCGCCGAGTCGAGCAAAAATAGAAATAAGTGAGCCGCCAAAACCAAAGCCCACTAAGGGTTCGAGAATCTCAGTTGTCGTCGCACCGATCGGTGCGTTGGCGGCAAGAAAAGCGTAGTAGCCAGCGACGCCGAGCAAGCCTAAACCAACAACTAGCATGCCTGTGATGGCCCCGCCTTTAAATGCTACGTTGAGTGCGGCATCGAGGCCATTATGAGCGGCTTGTGTGGTGCGAATATTAGCCCGTACTGACACGTTCATGCCGATGTAGCCAGCAACACCTGAGAGTAAAGCGCCAAGTAGGAAGCCGAACGCTGTTTTCCACGCAAGTGCAAAACCGATCCCTAAAAACAACACTGCTCCCACCATGCCGATGGTGGTGTATTGGCGATTGAGATAAGCCGTCGCGCCTTCTTGTATCGCCATCGCGATACTGCGCATTTTATCGTTGCCGCAAGGTAGCGAAACGATCCAGCGGATGGATATTGCGCCATACAGGATGGCAATCACAGAACAGAGTAATGCAAAGATTAATCCAGATGACATGGCGCTCTCCCTAAAAATTATTTAGCCACGGATTTACACGGATGCCCACTGATTAAAAGCTTTTAGGGCTGATTATTATCCGTACCCGCAAGGGGTAGGTCGTGGTTGTAAGGGCTAAAGCCCCAACAACACACGCTCTGTAAATCTGAGTGCATCTGTGGCGGATTAGATTTTAAATTCCCCCAGTTTTTTTGCTACAGCTACATTTTTTAATACTACATATTGTGGCAAGCCATCTTTAAACGGAGGGTAATCTTCACCTTTAATCAACGGTGCTAAATAGGCACGACACTTTTCAGTGATACCGAAACCGTCTTTAGTGATGAAGTTGCGCGGCATAAACTTTTCTACGTTAGCTACTTTGGAAAGTGGTGCAACACCGACTTTCCACTTGTAGGGCTTGTCGGACAAACGTTGCACGGTTGGCATCACCGCATTTTCACCTTTGAGTGCGAGATCTACCGCAGCCTTGCCTAAAGCATAGGCTTGTTCAACGTCCGTTTTCGAGGCGATGTGGCGGCCAGCGCGTTGCAAATAATCCGCAACAGCCCAGTGGAATTTATAACCTAACGCTTCTTTCACCATATTAGCGACAACAGGAGCAGCACCGCCAAGTTGCGCGTGGCCAAAGGCATCACGTGTGCCTTGTTCTGCCAAGAAGCGGCCATCTGGGTAGTGGCAACCTTCAGAAACTACCACGCTGCAGTAGCCATGTTTCTTTACCATCGCATCGACCTTGGAGATAAATTTCTTTTGATCGAATTCAATTTCGGGGAACAAGATCACCACAGGAATACCGTGTTCTTCTACAAGGCCACCCGCTGCCGCAATCCAGCCGGCATGACGTCCCATCACTTCGAGTACGAAAACTTTAGTTGAGGTCTTGCACATCGAGCGCACATCAAAACTAGCTTCCAATGTGGAGACCGCAATGTATTTTGCAACTGAGCCAAAACCGGGGCAGCAGTCAGTAATCGGCAAATCGTTGTCCACTGTTTTCGGTACATGAATCGCTTGGACTGGATAGCCCATTTTTTCTGAAATTTGCGAAACCTTGTAGCAAGTGTCAGCTGAATCACCACCGCCGTTGTAGAAAAAATAGCCAATGTTATGTGCTTTGAAAACCTCGATCAGACGCTCGTATTCGCGCTTGTTGTCTTCCAGTCCTTTGAGCTTGAAGCGGCAAGAGCCGAATGCGCCAGAGGGCGTATGACGTAATGCCGCAATGTCACGCGCAGACTCTTTACTGGTATCGATCAATTCTTCGGTCAATGCACCGATGATGCCGTTACGGCCTGCATACACCTTACCTATTTTATCTTTGTGCTGGCGGGCCGTTTCGATCACACCCGCCGCTGACGCATTGATGACAGCAGTGACGCCGCCGGACTGAGCATAAAACGCATTCTTCTTTGCCATGCTGAACTCCTAATGAATGAAAGTGATTTGCAGATTGTTGAGCGCCATCTTACGCCATTTTTTTGAGCTTGATAAAGGTCTATGTATTTCGCAGTATTTCGCGCTGTAAAAATATTTTAGAGCGCTTAGGTTACACTTGTATGCATGAAAAATTTACCGTTATGGCATCGTGAAGACTTATTGCAATCCCCATTTTTTGAACCACTGCATGCGGTTTTGCAACGCTATGGGAAAAATGATTTCCCAAATTTAGCTGATTACAACGAGCTATTAGCGGATCAACCTTCAATCGCCACCCAAAGTGGCAAACAGATTAAATTTGTCGAACAAGGTCTTGGTAAATTAGGCTTTGAGGCTCAGTACGAACCACGTTGCTATTTAAGCGGCGAGGTGCAAACACGCGAAAATAATTTGCATGATTTGTTTAATGCGCTTGTCTGGCTCATCTTTCCGCAGAGCAAAGCGGCAATCAATGCAAGACACTATGCTGCGCTGACGAATACGCAAGCGGCTTTGACGAGCCAACGCGGTAGTGTGCGTGACATGGCGACGTTGCTTGATGAATCTGGCGTGATCGTGCCGTTTGCAGAGCCGCATTTGGCTGAATTGCTACGCGATTTTAAATGGAAAGAGTTGTTTTTTCAGAATCGTGAAAAAGTAAATTCTGCAATGGGTTTCTATATTTTTGGTCACGGCTTATATGAAAAAGCGATCCAGCCATATCTTGGTTTTACAGGGCAGGGTTTACTCCTTCAGGTGGATGAAGATTTTTTTGCATGGCCGAGGCATCAACGACTTCAGCATTTAGATGAGCGTGTTGCGGCCTACCTTAATGAACCATCGAATTGCCAAGACACTTACGAACTTAGCCCCGTTCCTCTGCTTGGTATTCCTGGCTGGTCAAAAGATAACGAGAAAGCAGAGTATTACGACAATCAGAATTATTTTCGGGCGGGCAGGGCCCGTGCACTATAAATTTGCATTGCGTTCTATCGCTTCCTCTCGACTGCATCAAACAATAAGTCCGCAATCGGCTAGAATCACCCACAGATTCCACCGACGAAACATAAATATTAGCAAGAGCCACTCGCACCATGCCGACCGCAAATAGCAGATCAAATTTACTCAATGGATTGTTTTGATGTTTAGTTATCTTCTACTCGTTTTCACCTCTCCCGAAGACAGCGTTCTTTATGTGGGGAGTTATGACATTGTTCTTGTAAGTCTTTCAGTCATCGTTGCGATATTAGCGTCTTATGCGGCGCTATTAGTTTCCTCATTCGTCACTGTCGCGAGTAAATCTATTAGCAGATCCCTTTGGATCGTGAGCGGCGGTTTAAGTTTAGGTGTTGGTATATGGGCTCAGTAGTGTCCGGTTAAAAATCAAACAGAATCATTTGGTTGTTGGGTAGTGGGGCAATAGTTCTGGAGCTGTCAGGCTGCAAGGCGCATGAAATAAGGTTTTTCTCGAAAATCGAGACCGACAATATCTGTAACATTGTG
>JAUYFR010000322.1 GCA_030690855.1 Gallionellaceae bacterium | reverse complement strand
TTATCCAGAAAATAGCGATCATGGGTAATGGCCACGACCGTACCAGGAAATTCATGAAGAAAATGCTCAAGCCATGCAACGCTTTCAGCATCCAAATGGTTGGTTGGCTCATCGAGAATCAACACTTCAGGCTCGGCCACCAGCGCTTGTGCCAGTGCTACGCGTTTACGCACACCGCCAGAAAGCGAGCCAACCAAGGCTTCTGGGTCTAACTCCAAACGCTGAATCGCGGTTTCAATACGCGCTTGTACCGCCCAACCATTTTGCGCTTCGAGCGCAGTTTGCAGAGGCTGCATCGCCTCTAATAATTTTTCGTAATCCGCATCCGGTTCTGCCAACTGATGCGATAGATGATGATAGTCAGTAATGATCTGATGAAGCTCACCCAAGCCCTCCGCCACTGCATCAAACACAGTAGATTCAGGGTTCAAAATCGGCTCTTGGCTCACATAACAAATGCGCACACCGGGCTGACGCCACACGATGCCATCGTCTAAGGCATGTTGCCCTGCGAGCACGCGCAATAAGCTGGACTTACCGCCACCGTTACGGCCAATCAGGCCGACACGCTCACCCTCATCAAGTTGAAAGCTAACCGCATCCAAAAGAGCGACGTGACCGAAAGCCAGTGCGGCCTTATCTAACGTAATGTAGGGCATTAGGCTTGTACCTTAGAAGAAAGTGTAGATTGATAAACGAAAGAAAGGCCAATTGCCCACATGCCCATTGCCCAGTAACCAAAAGCATCGGTGAACCGATCAACGATCAACAACAGATCGTGGTTAACAATCAAATGTCCGCCCAAGCGAAACGCTAATATCAACAATGCCAACACGTTGGCGGCTAGCAGCAAACGTAGGCCTAGTCGATAACCATTGCCCTCTGAATTACCGAGTGGCCACAATGCCCCGCGCAAATGTTGGATGATAAAAACCACTGCAAAGATCAACAACAAACCCACAATGATGCCCGGCAAACTGCCTTCTGGCGTTGATATGCCAACTAGCTCTAATAGCATACGTCCAGCAAATGCAACCCAACCCAATACAAAAGTCACGGGCACAAAAAACCAGACAGCGAACAAATTTAATTTTTGAAACTTCATTACTTAAACCTTTGTGAACATTAAGCTGGAATGTTTTTTCGAAACGACTCGGCACGTACCGATCAATCAGCGGGGCGCAATTTTACGTTATAACCTAAAGTGACTTTCACTATTTTTCTTAATTATCATGGCGTTAATTAGCTTGATTCGAGCTTAATGCACTGCAAATTAGTGCATTTTCGCCCCTTAATAATCATGAAGTTACAGATAGTTTTGGGGAAGAAAGCTGAATTTTTATCATTCACAATACCATCGAAAATATGATTGAGTTCACTCTTCAAAACAATGCAAAACTCTCATGGCACCAACTTGAATTGCGTGTTTTTATGCGTATAATCACACACATTCAGCTTCTTTAGGAGGGCATGTGCCATGCAAACTTATTACGACACAACTGCTAAAAAAGGTCGCCTATCTTTGACAATCAATCAAAACCTACTGGATCGTCTCGAACCCTATAAACAACAAATTAATTTCTCGGCACAAGCGGAGCAGTTGCTGGCTCGAATGCTTGAAGAGCTTGAAAATCGCACTTGGGCAGAAAAAAATGCCGAAGCATTGTCAGCTCATAGTCGAGATATTGCTATGACGGGTTTGGCTGGCGCTGAGTTTGAACGAATCTAAGCGTGGCTCAATTCGACATCTATCCCAATCCGGGAACACGGAAAATAGAAATTCCCTATATCGTCTCTGTTCAGAACGATCACATCACAAGCAAAACAGGAGCAACTGTCGTCATTCCGCTACGAGCCAACGCTCAACCGGTAAACATCATGGCACCATTGGTTGAGGTTGCAGGGAAAGGGCAGTTTGTTTTATCAACCGATGAAATATTCGCCATTGATACAACTCGACTGAAAGCACCTGTGGCAATATTGAGCGTGACTGATCGCGCAAAAATAAAACCCGCGATAGATAAAGTAATCGGTGAATATTAGTAAGGGTTGACGACCTTAATTGAAGGTATATTGAAGTCCTCCACATTGCGCGTAACTAGGACTAGGTTATGTCGATGCGCAGTGGCCGCAATTAAACTATCCATAACAGACAATTTGCGTCCCTGTAATTCTGCCTGAGCCGAAATTTCTGCCCAGTCATCTAGAACATCATCGGTGAGCGGCAAAATTCGCCCAGAAAATTTAATCTCCAACTTATCGAGCCATTGCTTTAACACCTGAAAACGTTCAGGTTGTGTTGCTCTTATTTTATAAAGACCTTTTTTAATTTCACCAATCGCAATACTGCTTATAAATAATTGTTCAGGTTGCTGCTGGTTAAACCATTGTGCAACCAGATCGCTAGGTGTTTTTTTAACAAATTCAGACAATACGCAGGTGTCAATCAGGTAGCTCATAAATCAACATTTCTTCCAATGTCTTTGTTTCGCTCAAACAAAGCAGCCAGCTGGTCATCAGCAACATCTTCATTCAGACGTAATTGGTCAAAAAAAGATGTTTCTCTTTTATGTTGATGCA
>JAUYFR010000313.1 GCA_030690855.1 Gallionellaceae bacterium | reverse complement strand
CTCCCCTTCAAGGGGAGGGCTAGGGTGGGGATGGGTGGCAACTGCCAGGAAAATTGCTGCCCCTCATGCGGATGCAACTCGCCCCTCCATTCAGTCACGCGAAAAAAATTTAGCTGCACCGTTGCATGCGGATAGGTGAACACTCGCGTCAACCACGGATAGGCCGTCACCACCTCGATGCCCAGCTCTTCGCGCAATTCACGCACCAGCGCATCACGTGCCGTTTCGCCCATTTCAATTTTGCCACCAGGAAATTCCCAATAGCCTGCCCAGATTTTATCGACGGGGCGTTGGGCGAGAAGGAAGGAGCCGTCTGGACGTTGCAGAACGGCGGCGGAGATTTCAACGATTTTTGTTTTTTCGGGTTGAGGGTTCAAAGTTACATCTCTTACTTGTAGGTTGGGTGGAGTGAAACGATACCCAACAATTTTAAATCAACATCGTCGAGGATAGCCCGACAGCTAGTTACCTTTCTTGTCTTGCCAAGAAAGGTAACCCAAAGAAGTCGCCCCCAGTGCGCCGCTGCTTCGCAGTTCCCTGCGTTGCTCGACTGGTCAGGCGGCTGCGGAACTCGCGCTACGCGCTCAAACAGTCCTCGCCGAAATCCCCTGACCAGCCTGCGCTACTCGGCGGCGCACAGGGGAGAGAAAAACAAAAATTCAAAACCACCGTGTGGGCACTTCGTGCCCACTAGAGTTCCTTCTTCATTTTTTACTTGTTAGCTTTCAATTTTTGCACCTTTACCTAAGTTGCAATCAAAGCAAAGGGTGCGTAGGTTTTCTTCTATGTTTTGCCCGCCTTTTGACCAAGGGTGAATGTGGTCAACATGAAGTTCTATGTTATGGTCTTTGGCTGGGGAACGACCACAAATAACACACCGAAATTTATCCCGACAGAGAACTTTGTATCGTAGCGACAAGCTGATAGACCTTGGCGTAGCAACTAATGGAGTTTGGGTAACTTGCATTTCAGAGCGACTCTTTTCGGAAAATATTTCCTGAACTGTCTGGGGCTCTTGATTTACATATTTTATGAAAGCACCAAGAGCAGCACGCCACCCACCCCAGCGCAACACATAAGCTTTTGAGCCAACCGAAGACGGTGGCTGTTTAAGCTCTGCAAAACTTGGCTGTCTCCCGTAGTGCGTCCACAATGCAACAATGTTTTCGTAGCACTTTTCGTCTGTATAGCGACGACCGAGAGGTACAGAGCTAATGCCAACCTCGTTTAATAAATTCTGCCATTTTCCAAATTTACGTGTAATGCTGCCACCATCAACACCAAGCCTGCTTGCTATTTCCTCCTTGGTTACCGGCGTTTCAGGAAACTCGGCAGCATAAGAACGTAAATTTGCTATTACTGATTCACGAGTGAGTGGATTAAATCGGGGGGCAATACCTTCGCTAATTCCTGCGAGATCAAGAGCATTTTTCCAAGAACCGAATCTATGCCGTAGCGTTGTGGAGTGCACTCGGGA
Source organism: Gallionellaceae bacterium (assembly GCA_030690855.1). Classification (GTDB taxonomy): domain Bacteria; phylum Pseudomonadota; class Gammaproteobacteria; order Burkholderiales; family Gallionellaceae; genus PALSA-1006. The sequence goes on along the minus strand of JAUYFR010000313.1, from coordinate 6,004 downwards.
GAATTCATTGAACTTCTCATGAGTAATCTTAGTACCCTTAAGTACAGCAACTACGCGGCGCATCTCAGCAAGCAAGCTTTCATCTGAGTAACTTTCAAGTGTTGTTAATTCAAATTTACTTGAGAGCTTTGCCTCATTACTCGTACTCAACTATCTTCTCCCTATTGCTTCATTTTTGCCAGTCCCCAACGATCTCCAATGTACCCGAATCGATTTGGTTTGCCTATGCACTTCACACATGATGTCGATGAAGTATTGCCTAATAGCGTGGGTTTCGCTTTACCCTCCCCTGTTCCGCCACCGAGTAGCGCAGGCTGGGCAGGGGATTTCGGCGAGGACTGTTTGAGCGCGTAGCGCGAGTTCCGCAGCCGCCTAACCAGTCGAGCAACGCAGGGAATCTCGAAGAGGTGGCGGATTGGGGTCGCCTTTTCTTTGGTTACTTTCTTTTGGCGAAGCAAAAGAAAGTAACTAGCTGTCGGGCTACCCCCGACGGGTGTTGATTTAAAATTGATGGGTATCGCTACGCTCCACCCATCCTACAAACTCAACCCCGCCTACATCCCCCCGACGACCTCTGTGGCTTGGGTTGTGATGCTAAAGAATCAAACCGCGATTAACTTCTGTAGCTCGCGTTGATCTTCACGTAGTCATACGAGAAGTCGCAGGTCCAAAGTGTCGCATTCAACGCGCCACGATTCAGTGCCACACGGATAGTGATATCGCTTTGCTGCATCACGCGCTGGCCGTCTTGCTCTTGATAGCTAGCTGCTCGGCCACCTTTTTCGGCCACCAATACATCATCAAGATAAAGCGAGAGTGCCGCCACATCCAAATCCTCCACGCCGGCATAACCAATAGCCGCCAGTATTCGTCCAAGATTAGGGTCGGACGCGAAGAACGCAGTTTTGACTAACGGCGAGTGTGCGATGGCATAGCCAATTTTTCGACACTCATCTGCGCTCTTGCCACCTTCAATTTGGATGGTGATAAATTTCGTTGCGCCCTCTCCATCGCGCACAATCGCTTGTGCCAATGCGATAGCCACTTCAAAAATAACGGCCTGCACTAGTGCGCTATTACTTGCGTCAATCAGCGCACCGCTCTTGCCTGTGGCAATCAGCATCAGCGCGTCATTCGTCGACGTGTCGCCATCTACCGTAATGCAATTAAATGATTGATTGGTTGCTTCAGTCACCATCTGTTGCAACAGCGGCGTGGCGATGGCGGCATCGGTAGCGATGTAGCCCAGCATGGTCGCCATGTTGGGATGGATCATGCCGGAACCTTTAGACATGCCAGTGACGGTGACAATCTTGCCGCCGATCTGCACTTGACGCGACACGGCTTTGGCAACGATGTCGGTGGTCATGATGGCTTGAGATGCGTCGAACCAATTATCAGCCTTTAGATTGGCAATTGCTTTGGGCATACCCGCAACAATTTTATCAATCGGCAGCGGCTCCATGATGACGCCGGTGGAAAAAGGTAGCACTTGCTCAGCATCGCACCCCATAAGCTTCGCCAATTCAGCACAGGTATTTTTGGCGGCAGCCATGCCTTGTTCACCGGTGCCTGCATTCGCATTTCCTGTGTTCACCACTAATGCGCGGATAGGTTTACCCGATGCCAAATGCTCACGCGCCACGATGACTGGCGCAGCACAAAAACGATTTGTAGTAAAAACACCCGCGATAGTCGAACCTTCGTCCAGCTTCATCACTAGCAGATCTTTACGATCTGCTCGCTTAATGCCCGCTTCAGCGACTCCCAAAGAAACGCCCGCAACGGGCAAGAGTTGTGCCGCGACGGGCGCTGTTAAATTGACTGGCATGGCAATCCCTCTAATTAATAACGGCCACCGGTTTTATGGATGTAGTTGCTCATCTCTACAGATTGCGTATTCATGCGACGAACTATTCCATGAATATATCTGGCCAATCCTCGCATGACGTAGTACACAATTGCAGGTTGAGTATTTAATAATGACTCAAAACGCACTCGCTCTAATACCAACACTTTACTGTCTGATTTAGCTACCGTCGTTGCACTAATTTGCATCACATTACCACCCACAAAGCCGATAATTCCAGCGAGGTCTCCTTGCGTCAACATATGCAAAGTCATTTTCTCTCCACCGGTATTCGCATTAGCCTCGACGTCACCGCTAGCCAAGATAAGCAAAGAACATTTCAAGTCCGCTTCACCGGGCTGGAGAATATATTCGCCTGCTTTGTAATCGCGCACCGTGATCAGCGTAGCAAGCTGCTCAATCTCAGCGTCACGCAACTCCTCCGTCAGTGTGGAGTTGCGCAATGTTTCCATAATCAAATTGTATGTTTCCATTCTGTCCTCCAAGATAATTAACTTAATTTTCCGTGACACTGTTTATATTTTTTCCCCGATCCGCACGGACATGGATCGTTGCGCCCCACTTTTTCTACTGCACGTACAAAGGGCTTATGTTCTTCCTCCGCTTGCTCATTCGGCGCTAACGCCTCTTCATAATCAGCATGATGATATTGCATATTTTCTGGCGCATGGGGCGCTTCGACTGCCTCCACTTCTTCGCTGCTACGAATCTGCACGTTCATCAGCGTCTGTGTTACATCACGTTTGACACTCTCTAGCATGTTAGAAAAAAGCTCGAATGCCTCGCGTTTATATTCTTGTTTCGGGCTCTTCTGCGCATAGCCGCGCAAGTGAATACCTTGGCGCAAATGATCTAACGCTGCCAAGTGCTCTCGCCAATGAGTATCTAAGCTCCCCAGCATCACGATGCGTTCGTAGCCATGCATAATTTCTGCACTCACCGTCTCTACTTTAGCTTGATATTTCTGCCCCGCAGCTTCAATGACTTTGGTACGCAGGCCTTGCTCATCCAGTTTTTTGTCTTGCTCCAACCAGATTGACACGGCCAAGTCCAATTGAAGCTCAGCCTGCAATGCTTTTTCCAACCCTTCGGCATCCCATTGCTCTTCCATACTGTGCGGCGGGATGTGTTCATTGATCATATCGTTGACCACGTTGTCGCGCATCGCCGCAATCGTTTCTGAAATGTCTTCACTTTCCAGTAGCTCGTTGCGCTGCTGGTAAATTACTTTGCGCTGATCATTTGCCACATCGTCGTATTCCAGAATCTGCTTACGCATATCGAAGTTGCGCGCTTCGACTTTGCGCTGAGCATTTTCAATCGCACGCGTTACCCAGCTATGCTCAATCGCCTCACTTTCTGGCAATTTAAACTTATTCATAATCGCAGAAACGCGATCCGAAGCAAAAATCCTAAGTAGCGGATCTTCCAAAGACAAATAGAAACGGCTCGAACCGGGGTCGCCTTGGCGTCCGGCACGTCCACGCAATTGATTATCCACACGACGTGATTCGTGACGCTCCGTACCAATAATATGCAAGCCTCCGCTGGCAATCACTTGCTCATGAATGGGCTGCCACTTGGCACGTAATTCAATCACGCGCTGTTCGCGAGTGGCCGCGTCCATACCTTCATCCATGCGCACTATTTCAATTGGCTTTTCCACGTTGCCGCCCAATACGATGTCCGTACCACGACCCGCCATGTTGGTCGCAATGGTGATCATTTTTGGGCTGCCCGCCTGCGCAATAATCTCAGCTTCGCGAGCGTGTTGCTTAGCGTTCAGTACTTGATGCGGCAATTTTTCTTTATCGAGCAAACCGGATAGCAACTCAGAGGTCTCAATCGAAGTCGTACCGACCAATACTGGCTGGCCGCGCTCATAGCAATCGCGCACATCAGCGATCACGGCGACATATTTCTCTTGCGTTGATAGGTAAACTTTATCCATCAAATCGTTACGTACTGTTGGACGATGCGGAGGGATGATGACGGTTTCTAAGTTGTAAATTGTTTGAAATTCGTAGGCTTCGGTATCTGCTGTTCCTGTCATGCCGGACAGCTTGTTGTACATACGGAAATAGTTTTGGAACGTAATCGAAGCGAGCGTTTGATTTTCTTTCTGAATCGCCACGCCTTCTTTCGCCTCTACCGCCTGATGCAAACCATCTGACCAACGGCGACCCGACATTAGTCGGCCGGTAAATTCATCCACGATCACCACTTCATCGTTTTGCACTACATAGTGCTGGTCTCGCAAATACAGGACATGAGCACGCAGCGCTGCGTACAAATGGTGAATTAAGGTGATGTTAGCGGGATCGTACAAACTACCGCCCGGCGGTAAAAGTCCTGCTTGAGACAATAATTGCTCAGCGCGTTCATGGCCGGCTTCACTCAACAGTATTTGATGGTTTTTCTCATCGACGCTGAAATCGCCCGCACCCTCCTCCTCTTTCTGACGAGTCAAATGCGGCACAATTTTATTCATGTGCAAATACACATCAAGATTATCTTCGGCTTGACCGGAAATAATCAGCGGCGTGCGTGCTTCGTCGATCAAAATCGAGTCTACCTCATCGACCACAGCAAAATTTAAGCCGCGCTGAAAACGCTCTCCAACTTGGCCTGCCATATTGTCGCGCAGGTAGTCAAAACCGAATTCGTTATTCGTGCCGTAAGTGATATCAGCCGCATAAGCCGACTGCTTGTCGCCATGATCCATGTTCGACAAAATGACGCCAACTGACAAGCCGAGGAAGCGATATAAGCGCCCCATCCATTCCGCATCGCGCGAGGCCAAATAGTCGTTTACCGTCACTACATGCACGCCCTTACCAGACAGCGCATTTAAGTACGCGGGTAAGGTCGCCATCAGCGTTTTACCCTCGCCCGTGCGCATCTCAGCAATTTTGCCGTAATGCAAAACCATGCCGCCCACTAATTGAACATCAAAGTGACGCATTTGTAGCGCGCGTTTACCGCCTTCGCGTACCACTGCAAACGCCTCTGGCAGAAGGGAATCTAAAGCCTCACCTTGTTGAACGCGCTGTTTGAATTGTTCGGTTTTATTACGCAGCTCTTCGTCAGATAGGGCTGCCACGCCAGCTTCTAGCGCGTTAATCGTTTCCACATTTCGATGGTACTGTTTCAGTAAACGATCATTACGGCTACCGAATACGCTTTTCAACAATTTTGAAATCATGTTCTTAAATTTACTGTGTAACTACGGTGACTAAAAAAGTGGGGCGGTTATTAACGCCCCATCGCCCATGCGATTCTAACTAACTGACTTCTTTTGGCAGGAATCGCACTGGATTTTGCGCCATCCCTTTGTATCTCACTTCGAAGTGCAAATGATTACCAGTTGAGCGTCCCGTACTACCTACCTTAGCGATTTCCTGACCACTCCGCACGACCATACCAACCTTAGCTAATAGTTTTGAAGCATGAGCATAACGCGTGACAATCTCATTACCATGATCGATTTCAACCATGTTGCCATATTGTGGATGGAAATCAGAAAACACCACGATACCTCCCGCAGCAGCGAAGATGGGAGTGCCTTGTTGCACCATGAAGTCCACGCCTTCGTGCATTGCGCTTTTGCCTGTGAACGGATCAATGCGCCAGCCAAAATTCGATGAATACCAGCCTTCACTGATTGGCGCTGCCGATTGCAGCAAATGGTTGCTTAAGGTGTTTTGCATCATCATCGTCTCTAAGGCTGTCAGCTTATCGCCACGATCACTCAACAAGGACGTAAGAATTGCAAGTTGCTCGCTCATTGTGCTGGCACTAATGTCTGCTTGTTTCGGCACAGGAATATAAGGACCACCTTGCGCTGGAGATTGCTCGAAAGAAAACTCTTGCGGCTTCATACCTGCCATCTTCGCTAAGCGAACCCCTAGGGTATCCAAACGCGCAAGACGCGCTTGTAGCTGGCCTAAGTTTTTAGCCATGGTATCCATACTTTCGTGCAAGAAGGCTTGTTGCTTTTTTTGCTCCTCCTGCTGGGCACTGGCCAACCACGCTCTCAACTGCTCACTCATTGCACTAGGCTGCAAACGTACAATCGCGTACTGCACGGTAAGTACCGCCGCCAAAAACAACAGGCTCGCCATCATCCCGATC
>JAUYFR010000312.1 GCA_030690855.1 Gallionellaceae bacterium | reverse complement strand
TCTAACGGTGATTCCTGTGCTGGCAAGTTTTTTGATGCGCGGTGATGCGCACGGAGAAGATCGTTTGCTGAATGCAATCAAAAAAATCTATCTACCTGTGATGCGATGGACACTCACCCATCGTAAGACGGCCGTCAGTAGCGCACTCGTTGCATTAATGGGTACGGCATTTCTTTTTCCTTTTATCGGCAGTGAATTTATGCCGGTGATGGACGAAGGCTCAACTGTCGTGATCATTGAGAAGAAACCAGACATCACTCTCGAAGCTTCGCTTGCCGCTGATGCGCAATATCACCGAGCGATGATGACGCTGCCAGAGGTGACTGGGGTGGTCTCTCGTACAGGGGCAGATGAGCTTCGCCTTGACCCGATGGGTCTCTATCAAACCGATAACTTTGTACTCACCAAGCCTCGCGATCAATGGACTCGCAGCATTGCGGCATTCCAAGAAGATTTGCGTAAAAAACTGGAAGCTTTTGAGGGCATTGAGCTTGCCTTTACGCAACCAATCGACATGCGAGTATCTGAGATGCTCTCCGGTGTGCGGGCTGCACTAGCGATCAAAATTTATGGGGATGACTTAACGGTACTCGAAGAGAAGTCAAAAGAGATTGAGGAGTTGGTTTCCAAAATTCAAGGTACCGTTGATATTGTACGGCCCCCGGTCTTGGGACAGCAGTATCTGCAAGTTGAGATTCTTCCAGAACAAATTGCGCGCTATGGCATCAAGGTTGAAGACATCAATCATCTAATCGAAACTGCTGTCGCAGGCAAAGTTGTGTCCGAGGTTATTGAGGCAAGTCGTCGCACTGCCGTGTTAGTACGCTTTCCAGAAAGTGAACGGGCCAGCCCTAAGGCGCTTGCGCGCTTACTTGTTTTAACACCGGGTGGCGCAAAGGTGCCGCTTTCGATGTTAGCTGACATTCGCGAGGTAGATGGGCCGGTGCAAATATCACGCGAAGCAGGAAAACGGCTTGCCGTGGTGCAGGTCAACGTAGAAGGGCGTGACGTGGTTAGCCTTGTTGCGGAAGTGCGCACCGCCATTGAGCGGAAGATAAAACTGCCACAAGGATATTACGTTGAATATGGCGGTCAATTTGAGAATCAGCAGCGCGCGGCACAGCGGTTAAGCGTGGTAGTTCCGGTCTCAATTGCCCTGATCTTTTTCATGTTGTTCTCAACCTTTAGATCCGTACGCCAAGCGGGTCTAATTATCCTGAATATTCCGTTTGCGTTGATTGGTGGCGTGGTCAGTCTGTTTCTATCGGGACTTTATCTTTCTGTTCCTGCATCGGTTGGTTTTATCACGCTCTTTGGTGTGGCCGTTTTGAACGGTGTGGTGATGGTGGCTTACATCAATCAGTTACGTGCGTCAGGACGAACCGTGTTGCAAGCGGTGCAAGAAGGTGCGGAACGCCGATTGCGTCCAGTACTCATGACCGCACTCATCGCGAGCCTAAGCCTAGTGCCGATGTTGTTAGCCACGGGCCCAGGTTCTGAACTACAGCGGCCATTAGCGGTGGTCGTAATTGGCGGATTGTTTACTTCGACGCTGCTTACCTTGGTGCTATTGCCTACCCTCTATGCGTGGCTTGAAACCGGCGCGGATCAAAAAATAAAAACCTCGAAAGGGAATGCATGATGAAAAATTTAATGTTGATTGCGCACGAGGATATTAAAGAGAGGCTCGCAGATACTCTGCGCAGCCTTGCGCTGGTGACTGAATTTACTTTTACTCAGATCGAAAGTCATGGAGGGCAGGATGAATTAGACGCCACGCTTTCTGCACGAGATAGCGTGATCGGTTACACCCCGCATGTGCGGGTGGACATTTTGCTCAAGGGTGATGAGGTGGAGGGTGTCTTGACGGCATTACGTAAGGCGGACTGCGGATTAGCTGGGCGCGCCTCCTATCAAGTAACCACAGTAGAAAAATATGGCACTTTGTAATGCCGCCCGTTTAAATCTAAAAGCCGCAATTCAAGCCACAGAGTTCACAGAGAATGACATGGGATTCCCATATTTTGCTGGCTCACCCAATAAGAGCGCTATAAAACAGATTACTTTCCGGAGAAATTCGTCGCGATATAGCTGCCATAGGAGGTAAAAAATAAATGCAGCGATTGCTTTTCTACTTCTTTAGCTTTGTCATTCTTCAGTGAGACTACCCACTCCTTACCAGTGGACATCTCACGTTGACTTGTACCGATAATTTGGTAATTGCTCCAGCTTGCATCGAGCTTGCCATTTTCAATTAAAGACTTCACCTTCTCACTCGCTTTTTGAATCACGAATTCGCTCGAAACGGGGCCGTGCATGTGGCCTCCAGGGCCGTGAACGTGGGCTGTTTCAGCCATTGCTGGCGTAACAAAAACAACTGAAGAAACAAACATTGCGGTTAAAAGGGTACGCATAAAATAACTCCTTAATAAATTAATCGATAGATTCGTGAGTGTTCTGCTTGATGAGCTCGGCTGCGCGCTCTTCGTCCATTCTAATATGGTCGTGAACATGATTGTCAGCGCTAAAGCCAAACTCGTCTGGATAGGCGGTATGTGAATAACCGTGCATCTGCATCAGAAATAAAAAAATACCTGCGGCGACCAACAAGTAGTTTGAAACAAGGCTGAAGGGTTTAAACGAATGCGATTTGCGCCACCCAGATAAAAACAACAACATGATTGCCAACGCCGTAATCTGCCCTGCCTCAATGCCAATATTGAACGAGATAATATTCAATAGGAGTTCATTTTGATTCAGGGGCAACTGCTGCAAGCGCGTTGACAACCCTAGACCGTGAATCAAACCCAGCCCGGTAATCATCATTAATAAGCTAGGCGCTTTAATACCGAGCATGCGCTTAAAGCCATCGAGATTCGCGAACGCGATATAGCAAACGCTCAAGCCGATTATGGCGTCGATCAAAAAATAATTAATCTGAATGCCGTTGAACGTTGCATAGATGAGTGTTGCGCTATGGCCGATGGTAAACGCGGTAATGTATTTAACGATCTCTTTGAAACTGGTCAAAAAGAAAACGATGCCAAATACAAACAGCAGATGGTCGTAGCCTGAAAGCATGTGCGTCGCGCCGAGCCACAGGTAACGTAGGTTGCCGCCTTCGATAATGGAAAGTTTTTCAGCTTCAGACATGCCGTGCCCAAACGCCTGTCCGATAAAGAGCAAGGCGATAAGAGCGAGCAGCCAGGGGGATTTTTTAATCACAGAAAACAAGACCACCTCCAAAACATAAGAAATACATAAAACTAAATTAAATCATAGTGTTGCAAATTTTAAACGGCGCTCGATGGTTAAGGTCAAAATTAACGCAAAAATGAGTAAGGGCACCACCGACAGGTTAAGTGTAACCCGGCCGAAGCGGTCATAGAGCCAGCCTGCAGAAAGTGTTGCAGCTGCCACCAATGCAAAAATTAGAAATTCATTAATAGCCTGAACTTTTAATTGCTCGGAGGGTTGATAAGTTTGCGTGAGCAGCGTTGTGCCGCCGATGAACGCGAAGTTCCATCCCACACCCAACAGAATGAGCGCTGACAGGAAGTTGAGAAACTCAATGCCGAGCAGCGTAATGAAGACATGTCCCAATAGTAGTGCAAAACCAAGCTGCATGATGCGAGGTGCGCCGAAGCGCTTGATGAGTGTGCCGGTAAAAAATGAAGGCGCAAACATGCCGACGACGTGCCATTGAATGACGGGGGTGATGTTGGTTCCCGGTAAACCGCAGCCTAGGATGGCGAGCGGTGTGGCAGTCATCACCATCGCCATTACCGCGTAGCCGATGGCCGCGCCTAAAATGGAAACTTGCAGCACTGGTTGAGAAAAAATTTCGCGCAAGGGGCGAGCGTTAATGGCGTGAATGACCGCGACCGGCTTGAGTTTTACCTGCGATAGGATAGCGAGTGCGAGCACGCTGAGTGTACCTTGTGCGAGGTAAGAGCCAACGAAGAAAGTGCCGCTCACCCATTCTCGTCCCCACTGACCG
>JAUYFR010000308.1 GCA_030690855.1 Gallionellaceae bacterium | reverse complement strand
GCTAAGCCAGATACTTTGGCTACATCCGCACGGCCAGCCAACTGCGGCTTCAAGATTGTCATTACTTTGCCCATATCTTGCGGGCTTGCTGCGCCACTCGCCACAATGGCTTGATCAACTAATGTCACAATTTCGGCTTCGCTCAACTGTTGCGGCATATAAGTCTGCAACACGCTCATCTCGAATTTTTCGACATCAGCCAAATCTTGGCGTGCCGCTGCTTCGTACTGACTAATTGAATCACGACGTTGCTTCATCATTTTGTCGATAATCGACAAAATATCGGCATCGGACAATTCGATACGCTCATCTACCTCGCGTTGCTTCATCGCGGCGAGCAAAAGACGAATCGCACCCAAACGCGCCGTTTCTTTGGCACGCATGGCGGTCTTCATATCTTCGGTGATTTTTAGCTTTAGGCTCATATCAAAAACAAAACGCCGCAACCGTAAAGGATTGCGGCGTTCGTCACAGACAAAATCAATACATCTTTGGTGGCAAAACTTGGCTACGTAGGCGCTTGTAATGGCGCTTTACTGCAGCGGCCAGCTTACGCTTACGCTCAGCTGTTGGCTTTTCGTAGAACTCGCGAGCACGCAATTCAGTCAACAGACCAGTTTTTTCTACAGAGCGCTTAAAGCGACGCATCGCTACTTCAAACGGCTCATTCTCTTTAACGCGGATGGTTGTCATTCAAAAACTACCTTGTACAAAAATTTTGAGGGCGCGATTCTAGCAAAAGCAATCTGGCGACACAACCGTGATTTTTCCCTCCAGCTTTACACCCCATATTGATGGAGATTGATGGAGAAATGACCACTAAGCTTCCCCAGCCGCCTGTCGCCTTCCCACAACAGCTAGCACTTCTGTGCTTGACAACCCCATTCACCATACGATTAACTGCGCGCCAATTGCTTCGTAGAAAACCTCGGGCAATATTTAAATTCATTTAAGGAATTAATAATCATGAAAAAATCACTCGCACTTTTGGCTGCTCTTGGCTGCTTCTCACAATCCAGCATGGCCGCCACCACTAACATACAAAATCTAACCACCATCACTACCGGAACCCTGCAAAGCAATTTTCGTGTTTTGTCCGAAGATTTCGGCGCTGCGCTAAGTTACAAACCTGTTACTCCAGCAGCTGCACTCGGCCTAACCGGCTTCGACGTAGGTATTGAGCTTTCGGCTACCGATATTTCAAAAAGCGCTTCCATCTTGCAAGCGTTAACTCCCGGAGCAACGATTCCAGGCACTCTTCCTGTTCCCAAATTAACGGTTGCTAAAGGCCTGCCTTTCGGCATTGATGTGTCCGCTTTTATCACTAGCGTTCCATCGACAGATATTAAGGTCACTGGCGGCGCAATCAGCTATGCCATTCTTGAAGGTGGCATGGTCGAGCCAGCGTTGACCGTACGCGCCGCGATGACTAGGCTAAGTGGCATTAGTGAATATTCCCTAAGCACTAAAAGCTTGGACATTGCAGTTTCTAAAGGCATATTGGGCTTTACCCCTTACATCGGTGCAGGCCAAGTTTGGGTCGATAGCTCTACTACAAACAGCATTCTGACAGCAGCAGGATTGAAGGCCGAAACCTTCACTCAATCTAAAGTATTTGCAGGCCTGAATTTCAACTTAGGCTTACCAAACTTTGCAATTGAAGCTGATCAAACTGGCGGCATTCAAACCATTAGCGCCAAACTCGGCTTACGTTGGTAAAAACTGAGCAACAAAAAAAGCGGGACGAATTATCGTCCCGCTTTTTTTATTTGTGCGCTTTAGCTTTTGTATTTTTCGACTAGCGCCACACGCTTTAAATAAGCTTCGCGTGCAATCTGCACATCCTCTAAAAAGTGCGGCATTTCTTTAAGTAGCAAGGCTTGCGGACCATCCACCAGCGCTTGCGGCGGCGCCGGATGAAAATCTACCAACACCATATTCGCCCCAGCCAGCACACCCTGAGCGGTCACGTGCATGGTGTCCATAATGCCGTCAGGTGAAGCCGCGCGACCCCCTACCGAGTGCGAAGGATCAACGCAAACTGGCATACGCGTTAAACGCTTCACCACTGGCACATGGGCAAAATCCACCATATTACGATGCGGATCGCCCATATTGGTTTTCATACCGCGCAAGCCAAACACCACATTGCGATTACCTTCAGATGCTAGATATTCAGCCGCATTTAACGACTCATCCAAAGTAATACCGAAACCACGTTTGAGCAACACAGGATGTTCTTGCTGACGTCCGACAATTTTTAACAACTCGAAATTCTGCGTATTACGCGTACCAATCTGCAACATCACGCCCGTCGCATTTCCGGTTTGATGCAGAGCCTCCCGAATTTCATTCAAATGCGATTCGTGGGTAATCTCCATCGCAATCACTTTGATTTCATATTTCCCAGCTAAATCAAATACATAGGAAAGGCAGTTTTTGCCATGTCCTTGAAAAGCATAAGGACTGGTGCGCGGCTTGTAAGCCCCCATCCGCGTACATACTTGGCCGTTATCGCGGCATGCACGCATCATAATTTCGACGTGCTCGGCGTTGTCCACTGCACACAGTCCGGCAAACACATTCAGCGTGTCCTGCCCAAAACGTACCCCGTTGTAATCAAAATGCGCGGGACGAGAATCATCTTTGTGACGGCCAAGAATGCGGTATTCCTGCGACACGCGCACCACCCGCTCGACGCACGGCAAGCTTTGCATATCGCCAATCTCAAGCGGTTTGGTGTTACCGATCAGATAAATCTCTGTCAGCGTTTGCTCAGCGCCACGCTCGCTATGCACTCTGGCATGCACGCCCTGTAGCGTCGCCAAGTGATCCATCAGTTGGCGATATTCCGCGCTAGCTGTTTGCGTGTTGGGTTCAAGAATCAGAATCATGGCGCACCTCTAAATTAAAATTACTGACCTGAAAGTAGCGCCCACTGCTGTGGCCATTGCTCTAAAGGATCACGCTTAAAACCGCTCTTGCCAAACTGCTGCCAGCGACCAATCACATAGCACACTAGCAAATTGGCCATCGCGCCAGCATCCACCTCGCTCGACAATTTTCCTTGCGTTGCTGCAATGCGTAATGACTGTTTAAGTGTGGTTTCAAGGCGATCCATAATTTGATTGATGCGCTGCTGCAAACGCTCATTTTCGTTCACCAACGCATCGCCAATCAGCACGCGCGTCATGCCACGATTTTTCTTAGCAAAGCCTAATAGCAAAGCAATGATACCCTCCGCTTGCTTCAAGCCATCCGTCTCTTCCGTGCTGATTTTATTGACTAATCCGAACACGGTTTGTTCGATGAACTCAATCAAACCATCAAACATTTGCGCCTTACTGGCGAAGTGGCGATACAGTGCCGCCTCAGAAATATCCAATCTCTCGGCCAATGCCGCAGTGGTAATTTTGTCGCTCTTGGGCTGCTCTAACATCTCGGCAATAGTTTGCAGAATTTGTAGTTTACGCTCACCCGGTTTAGCTGCGGCCATCTTGCTCTCCTTAATTCAACCGCGACAAAACGCGCGGCAGTTCCATCACATTACGAATTTTAATATCTACATAGCTTGGCGCAATCGACTGCTTGCTAACCCAAACGGTTTTCATTCCCATGCGCTTAGCGGTTTGCAGATTTTCCGAGCTATCCTCGACCATCACACAGCGCGACGGCTGCAAATGATGCTTGCGCAGCAGTCGCACAAACCCTTGTCGCTGCGGCTTAGGGCGGTAGTGCGCATGCTCAATAGCAAACACATCATCAAATAAATCTTCGATGCGCAACAATTTCAACACCGCTTCTGCATAGTGTTGTGGTGCGTTAGAAAACACTACTTTTTTTCCTGGCAATTGCTCCAACGCTCTACGCAACCTAGGTTCGCGCAACACCATGTTTTTTAAATCGGGGAACTGGTGGGTATGCCATAAAAAATGATCGGGCTCCGTACCGTGATGTTTGATCAGCCCACTTAGCGTTGCACCGTAGCGCTGCCAATAATCCATGCGCATCTCGTTCGCCGCATCTTCACTCAACTGCAAGTGCTCTTGCAGATACGCCGTCATGCTGCGATTAATGTGCGGAAAAATATGCGGCGTCGCGTTATGCAGTGTGTTATCGAGATCAAAAATCCAAACGCGTTCGCTCATTATTTACTCTTGATGAGCGTACCCACACCCTCGTCGGTCAAAATCTCCAGCAACAACGCATGCTCGACTCGGCCATCAATAATGTGTACCGACTTCACCCCGCCACGAGCCGCATCTAAGGCAGAACTGATTTTCGGCAACATACCGCCCGACAGCGTGCCGTCCGCCACCAGATCATCAATTTGCTTGGGCGTTAAACCAGTGAGCAGCTTGCCATTTTGATCGAGCACACCCGGCGTATTGGTGAGTAGCACCAACTTTTCAGCATGCAATACTTCCGCCAACTTGCCCGCCACCACATCAGCGTTAATATTCAATGTCTCACCATCAGGAGAGACACCAATCGGCGCAATCACTGGAATGAAATCGCCCGAATCTAAAAAGGTAATGATCGAAGGATCAATCTTGTTGATGTCGCCCACCAAGCCGATGTCCAACATTTTCCCCGGCTCCTCATTGCTTTCCAGCAACAATTTTTCAGCACGAATAAAACCACCATCCTGCCCGGTCAAACCCACTGCCTTACCGCCGTAGCGGTTAATCAGATTCACAATATCTTTATTGACCTTGCCCAACACCATCTCAACCACGTCCATGGTCTCTTCATCGGTGACACGCATGCCTTGAATGAACTCACCCTTTTTACCTACCTTCTGCAATAGATCGTTGATCTGCGGGCCACCGCCATGCACCACCACCGGATTCATGCCCACCAATTTCAGCAACACCACATCGCGCGCAAAACCTTCTTGCAACTTCGGATCAGTCATCGCATTGCCGCCATATTTAATGACAATGGTTTTATCGAAGAAACGTTGAATGTAAGGGAGCGCCTCAGACAAGGTATGGGCTTTTTGGGCAGCGGTCGCAGCAGTCAGTGTCATAGTTCTAGCTTTCAAAATGGTTGGCGCGCATTCTACACAGAAGGGCAAATTTTAGTCACCGCAAAATGAAACGGGCGACCTATTGTCGCCCGTTTCATTGCTAGTCTGCGCTCACTGAAAAAATTAACGGTGATCGTAAACCTCGTCCGTACCCAGATGCCTGTAACTCAGCGCCATCTTCTTTACTGTAGCCTCGGTCGCAATGGTTTGACGACGCTTATTTGCATATTCGACCACAATGGTTACCGATGCCTTATCGCCGACATTCAGCTCTTTCTTTAAGCCCACCATGATTAAAAACAAACTTTTCGAACCGAATACTGTCGTGCGGTGTGCTGGTAAACGCAAACCATCTACCACGCGCACTTTCATTTTGCCGCCGACTTTGGAAACACCGTGAATTTCAACTCGCTCAGCCACTTCGCTGACAACGCTAACAAGCCTCGCAGGCTTAACGGTTGTGATGTTGAGCTCTAGTGTTGCAGAATTTTGCCCGGGTACGCTTTCGCCCACCCAAACCTTATCCACCATCACATCATTCGGGCCTGCCCAACTTGCACTAGAAAGACATATCAATAGCGCGCCGAATAATTTATTCATCATGACGATTCTCACAAATTAATGCTGCATGTGCATATTGTACATTTCGGTCATCGCCTTCACTTCAGCTTTAATTTCGACCTGCTCTTTGCTTTTATCCGCAAACTGCACCGTCATGGTGAGAGCAACGGTGTCGCCCACCTTAAGCGGCTTTTTCAAACCGATCAGCATCAGATGATTGCCGCCTGGTCCTAACACCAACTCTTGATTAGCCTTCACTTCAAAAAAATCAACCTGACGCATTTTCATCATGCCCTTTTCATGCACCATGGTATGCAACTCTGCCGTATTCGAAGCAGTACTCGTAACGGCAACAATGCGCGCATCTTTAGCGCTAGTTACTTTGACTGCGGCCATGCCTACATCTTGCCCCGGTGCTGTTGCTCGCGCCCATGCAGCGCTCACTTTCACTTCACCCGCAAACGCTTGCGACATTGCCACACACGCCACCAAACCTGCCCATAAAAATTTATT
>JAUYFR010000306.1 GCA_030690855.1 Gallionellaceae bacterium | reverse complement strand
CTTCTACAATTTAGGTCAGAAGTACAACATTACAGTAATTAACCCTGACCCAAACGTAATCAAAAATTATTCGTTCTTTCGGAAGCCGATTACTTATCATCAACTCACCCTTGAAGGCTTTATAAACGCACAAGGATCTGGGCAATCAAGCTATTTGGGTCAAGACAAGAGTAATTCGACCTCATTAAATCGCTTTCAATTATGATTCGCACCAAGATGTATTAGCAGAATCTTTTATAGAAAGAAGATATTGAACCTCGGGAGATAATATGAAAACTACCACATTACGTGTGCAGCCAGAATTAAAGGAATCAGCAAAAGCGATTTTAAGGCAAGGCGAGTCGCTTTCTGCTTTCGTCGAAGACTCATTACGACGCAATGTAGAATTTCGCCGGACTCAACAGGAATTCATTGCACGCGGACTCATTTCACGTGAGGCTGCTAAAAAATCAGGCATATATTTTTCGCATGAAGACGTGATGCGAGGACTCGACGAAATTCTTGCTGTGAAAATCGGAAAACTAGGCAAGTGAATTATCATGTTCGCTATTCCGAAGTTGCAAAAGATGATCTGAACCGCCTTTTTGACTTCCTGTCCGAACAAGATTTACAAGCCGCAATCAATGCGCGCAAAACCATTGACGAAGGAGTTGGCTTATTGCGTCACTTTCCATTTACCTGTCGGAAGGCAACTCCCGAAAATTCACTGCTTCGCGAGTTGATTATCACTTTCGGTGGTGGCGGGTATGTCGCCTTATTTGAAATTGAAGACAATCACTTTGTGACAATCTTGGCCGTGCGCCATCAGCGCGAATATGATTATCATTGAGCGGAATTTAAATTCACCTGCCTGTATTTTTTAACCTAACTTTATAACCCACCATGACCGACCAATTTATTTCTCGCCACAACGGTTCGAACGCACTAGACGTTCAAGCCATGCTAAACAAGATCAACGCGCCAACACTCGATGCGCTAATCGATCAAACTGTGCCAGCGTCCATTCGTTTAAAGCAACCGCTGAATTTGCCCGAAGGCATGAGCGAACACGCGTTTCTACAGCACCTTCGTGGCATCGCGAAGAAAAACAAATTATTCAAAACATATATAGGCTTAGGATATTACGACACCATCTTGCCGCCGGTGATTCAGCGCAATGTTTTAGAAAATCCCGGTTGGTACACGGCTTACACACCTTATCAAGCAGAGATTGCTCAAGGCCGCCTCGAAGCATTGTTGAATTTTCAAACCATGATTGTGGATCTCACCGGCATGGAAATCGCCAACGCCTCTTTGCTCGACGAAGCGACTGCCGCCGCCGAAGCGATGACGATGCTTCACGGCCTACGCTCACGCGAAGATGCCGCAAAAAATAGTTTCTTCGTGTCGCACGAATGCTTCCCACAAACCATTGAGTTGTTGAAGACGCGTGCCAAACCGCTCGGTATCGAGTTGGTCATTGGCGACTTCAAAACCGTCACCCTGAACGACAAGCTGTACGGCGCACTACTGCAATACCCAGCTGCCAATGGTGTGGTACACGACTACGCTGATTTCGTAAAACGTGCTAAAGCCAACGGCATGACCATCGCCGTTGCGGCAGATATTTTGAGTTTGGTGCTACTTACACCACCGGGCGAATGGGGTGCGGATGTGGTGCTCGGCTCAACACAACGCTTTGGCGTGCCGATGGGCTACGGAGGCCCGCACGCGGCCTTCTTTGCTTGCCGCGATGCACACAAACGTTCGATGCCGGGTCGTATCATCGGCGTATCAGTGGATGCCGATGGCAACCCAGCGTTGCGCATGGCGCTACAAACCCGCGAGCAACATATTCGCCGCGAAAAAGCCACGTCTAACATTTGCACCGCACAGGCATTGCTCGCCATCATGGCCTCGATGTACGGGGTGTATCACGGGGCAGAGGGACTGCGCGGCATTGCCGCACAAGTTCACCAATCTGCCGCATTGCTAGCAGCTGAATTAAAGAAACTCGGTTACACCGTTGCCTACGACACTTTTTTCGACACCTTAAAATTAACGCACACCGACAACGTAAAGATTCACGCGCTTGCTGAAGTGGCAAAGATCAACTTCCGTTACAGCACTGAAGGGATCGGTATTGCACTCGACCAAACCACGTCGGCAGATGATCTCAACGCCATCCTTGCCGTGTTCGCACAGGCCGCAGGCAAAACCGCACCAACCGTTTCCGTCGCACAAATTACCGCGCAAGCACTACTCATCAAACCGCGCCAATCAGCGATTTTGAGTCATCCGGTATTCAATACTTATCATTCCGAAACCGAGATGATGCGTTATATCAAACGACTGGAAAATAAAGACCTCTCGCTCACCCACTCGATGATTCCTCTCGGCTCTTGCACCATGAAGCTGAATGCCGCTTCTGAATTGCTGGGGCTGACTTGGCCAGAATTCGCCAACTTGCATCCTTTTGTGCCAATGGAACAAGCTGAAGGCTATCAAGAAGTGATCGCTGGTTTGGACGCGGCACTGTCGGAAATTACCGGCTTCGCACAAATGAGCTTTCAGCCAAATAGCGGCGCGTCAGGTGAATATGCGGGCTTGCTAGTCATTCAGGCTTATCACCGTTCACGCGGCGAAGCGCAACGCAACGTGGTGCTGATTCCTTCTTCCGCGCACGGCACCAACCCTGCCAGTGCGGCGATGTGTGGCATGCAAATTATCGTGGTGAAATGCGATGCTAGCGGCAACATCGACGTAGATGATCTGCGTACCAAAGCAGAAGAACATAAGGCATATCTATCGTGCCTGATGGTGACCTACCCGAGCACGCATGGCGTGTACGAAGAAAGCATTAAAGACATCACCGCAATCATTCACGCCAATGGCGGTCAGGTTTACATGGATGGCGCCAACATGAACGCACAAGTTGGCCTCACCAGCCCCGGCAACATCGGTGCAGATGTATGCCACCTAAATCTGCACAAAACCTTCGCCATTCCCCACGGCGGCGGCGGACCGGGCGCAGGCCCTATCGGTGTTGCTGAACATCTCACGCCATTCCTGCCCTCACATCCTGTGGTTAAGGTCGGTGGCGCACAAGGTATTCATGCCGTTTCTGCCGCACCTTACGGTAGTGCATTGATTTTATTGATTTCTTATGGTTATATCAAAATGATGGGTGGCACGGGACTCACCGAAGCGACCAAGATGGCGATCCTCAATGCCAACTACATCAAGGAAATGCTGAAGGATCATTACGCCACGCTGTACAGCGGATCCAATGGTCGTTGCGCGCATGAGATGATTTTGGATTGCCGTGAATGGAAACGCGAAGGTGTAGAGGTTTCAGACATCGCAAAACGTTTAATGGACTTCGGCTTCCACGCGCCGACGACTTCATTTCCCGTGGTCGATACCTTGATGGTCGAGCCGACCGAAAGCGAATCAAAAGCTGAGTTGGATCGATTCTGTTCCGCAATGATTGCAATTCGCGGCGAGATCGAAGAAGTGCTTTCCGGCAAAGTAGATAAGAAGAACAACATCCTCAAGCATGCGCCACATACTGCAAAGACAGCTATAGCAAACGATTGGACTCGTCCTTATTCCCGTGAGCAAGCCGCGTTCCCACTGCCCTATGTTCGCGACAATAAATTCTGGCCCAGTGTCGCGCGCGTTGATAATGTATATGGCGACAAAAATTTGATTTGCGCTTGCCCACCAATTTCTTCTTACACTTAAAATAAATATGAACAGTCCGCACAAAGGAAAAACCGGCTTAACGCGCTTGCGAAATGCTCTGGGCTACTCTATGGAAGGCTTTCAGGCAGCTTATCAACATGAGGACGCTTTCCGCATGGAGTTGGTGGTGGCAGCCATTGCCATTCCCGTCGCACTGTGGCTCCCCGTTGGCAACATCGGCAAAGCACTGATGGTCGGCAGCATCTTATTAGTGCTCCTCGTTGAGCTAATTAATTCCGCCATTGAAGCCACGGTGGACCGTGTCTCACTTGAAGATCACGACCTAGCCAAGCGTGCCAAAGATATTGGCAGTGCCGCAGTATTGGTCAGCCTCATCAACGCCGCCACAATTTGGACACTAGTTCTTTTCGCTTAAACCCTACTGCTATAATCTTTCCACGACAACTTAACTATTTATAAATTATGAACACACTAATCTGCGGTTCCTTGGCTTACGACACCATCATGGTGTTCAAAGATCAATTCAAAAAACACATTCTCCCTGAGCAAATTCACATTCTTAACGTCGCCTTTTTAGTTCCTGAAATGCGCCGCGAATACGGCGGCTGCGCTGGCAACATCGCTTACAACTTGCAACTATTGGGTGGACGCCCGCTCATCATGGCAACCGTCGGGGATGATTTCGGCCCTTACGCCACCCGTTTAGAAAAACTGGGCTTGCCACAAACTCACATCAAAACCGTACCCGGAAATTTCACTGGGCAGGCATTCATCACCACCGA
>JAUYFR010000269.1 GCA_030690855.1 Gallionellaceae bacterium | reverse complement strand
AAGCGATGGCGCAAGCTGCCGCCATTTTGGCTTTCACCGGCGGTGCTGGCAAAGCCGACGACAGCAAGGTCTATTATTTTGTTGGTATCGACAACGCGCGTTTCAAGCGCCCAGTCGTGCCGGGTGATCAAATCATTTTTACCATCAAACCAATGTTTAACAAACGCGGCCTGTGGAAATTTAGTGCCGTGGCAAAGGTAGATGATCAAGTGGCTGCTGAAGCTGAAATTATGTGCACCATGCGAGATAAATAATGCGCCACCCGACTGCGCTCATTCACCCTAATGCCAAACTTGCTGACGATGTCACGGTTGGGCCGTACTCAATTATTGGTGAGCATGTTGAAATAGGTGCGGGCTCGGTAGTCGGGCCTCATGTGGTGATTGACGGTCATACCTCGATTGGTAAAGGTAATCGTATTTTTCAGTTTAGTTCTATCGGCGAAATTCCACAGGACAAAAAATACAAAGGCGAGCCCACGCAATTAATTATCGGTGACAACAACACCATTCGTGAAAACTGCACCTTTAATTTAGGTACGGTTCAGGATGGTGGCATCACTTCCATTGGCAACGATAACTGGATCATGGCTTACGTGCATGTGGCGCATGATTGCCATATTGGCAATCACAACGTCATTGCCAACTCGGTACAGTTCGCGGGACACGTGACGGTCGGTAATCATATTTTGATCGGTGGCATCAGTGGTATTCATCAATTCGTGCGCATTGGCGATTTTGCGATGGTGGGCTTTCAAACCCGCTTATCACAAGACTTGCCACCCTTTGTCACTGCCGTGGGCAACCCCGCTGAAGCGAAAGGCCCACATCAAGAAGGGCCTAGACGTGCAGGCTATTCGGCTGAACGCGTGGACATGTTGAAACAAATTTATCGTGCTTTGTATCGCGCAGGTAGTAGTTTTGAAACTTCAAAGCAGGAGATTGCTGAGTTACGTGGCAAGGTGCCCGATGCGGATGCAGACATCGATAACATGCTGACTTTTTTGAACAATGCCACTCGTGGCATCGTCCGTTAATTAATACTCTAATGACTCAAACAGTAAAAACAATCGCCATCGTGGCGGGCGAAACCTCGGGTGATCTGCTGGGCAGTCATCTGATTGAGGCGCTTAAACAGGCAATTCCTAATGTTCGCTTCATCGGCATTGGCGGCCCTAAGATGCAATCCTCGGGCATGGAAATTATGTTTCCGATGGAAAAACTGGCAGTGTTTGGCTACATAGATGCGCTGAAACACTATCGCGAAATTGTGGGCATTCGCAACGAGTTAAAAAAATTCCTCTTCGATAATCCGCCTGATTTATTTATTGGCATTGACGCACCAGACTTTAATCTGGATCTAGAGTTAGTCTTAAAGCATAGAGGAACGCCGACAGTGCATTACGTCAGCCCTTCGATCTGGGCTTGGCGTGGTGAGCGTATTCATAAAATTAAAAATGCCGTCTCTCACATTCTGACTTTATTTCCGTTTGAAGCGCCGTTGTATGAGCGAGCAGGAGTGCCGGTGAGTTACGTGGGACACCCGTTGGCCGATATGCTGCCAGAGTTCCCGCAGCGCGAGCTAATGCGCGAGCAAATGCGCATTCCTAAATTGGCCAAAGTTTTTGCTTTTTTGCCGGGGAGTCGCCAAAGCGAAGTTCGCTATTTGGCCGAGACTTACATCAATACTGCTAAATTAATTTTGCAGAAATGGCCGAATGCCCAATTTTTGGTGCCGTTAGCTAGCCGTGAAACGCGCACTATTTTTGAAAATATGTTGTGGAAGCTAGAGGCGCAAGAGTTACCTATCACCATGCTATTTGGCCACGCACACGATGCGATGATTGCAGCGGATGGTGTGTTGGTTGCGTCGGGAACAGCAACCCTAGAAGCCGCGTTGCTCAAACGCCCGATGGTTATTACCTACAAAATGTCGCCACTGACCTATTGGCTGAGCAAGCGCAAAGCCTATTTACCTTATGTTGGCTTACCCAATGTTATGGCGGGAAAATTTGTGGTGCCGGAAATTTTGCAAGATGACGCCACACCAGAAAATCTTGCGCAAGCCCTACTGAATTTAGTGGGCGATAAAAATGCAATAGCTGAATTAGAAATTTTATTTGCGCACATTCATTCACAGCTCAAGCAAGACACTGCACACAAGGCCGCACTCGCGGTACTACCCTTTTTAACTGATCTCACGGCCCCAGCTTGAAATGGAACGTATTCATCTCATCTGTGGGGTGGATGAAGCAGGGCGTGGACCTTTGGCTGGCCCAGTGTATGCAGCAGCGGTGATTCTCAATAGCCAGCATCCTATTAGTGGGCTGGGCGACTCCAAAAAACTCAGCGAAAAAAAACGTAATCAACTAGCGATTGAAATACGACAACATGCTACTGCATGGGCGATTGCTACCGCATCAGCCGAAGAGATAGACGAGATCAATATTTTGCGGGCAAGTTTGTTAGCGATGCGCAGAGCAGTTGAAGCGCTTTCAGTCGTGCCGCATGAGGTATTGGTGGATGGTCTTTACTGCCCAGAAACAGGGCTGCCGAGCCGTGCCATTGTTAAAGGCGATAGCAGCGTGGCCGAGATTTCGGCAGCGTCTATTTTGGCCAAGACCGCTCGTGATGCCGCGATGCTAGAGATGCACGAACGCATGCCGCAATTTGGTTTTGCCGACCACAAAGGTTATCCTACCTCCGCACATCTCGCAGCTTTGAAGTTACATGGCGTATCGAATGAGCACCGGAAAACATTTGGGCCGGTGCGTAAATTATTGAATGGAGAAAAATAGCATGGCACTAATCAAACTTTTACACCTACTTTCTGTTGTCATTTGGGTTGGCGGCATGTTTTTCGCCTACGTTGTATTACGTCCCGCTGCAGCTGAAGTTTTGCAACCGCCGGAGCGCTTAAAACTATGGGACAAAGTATTTGGTAATTTCTTTACCTGGGTATGGGGTGCCATTGGCTTGGTGTTAGCGACAGGTCTTTACATGATTTATTTATTCGGTGGTATGGGCGGTGTGGGTCGCTACATTCACATCATGTTGCTACTTGGCATCGTCATGATGGCGATTTTTGTGTACGTGTATTTCATGCAATTTGTGCCATTTCGTCTGGCAGTAGCCGCACAAGAATGGCCGAAGGCAGGCGCAATTTTGGTGACGATTCGTAAACTGGTTGCAACCAATGTGGTGATTGGCCTGGCCACCTTCGCGGTAGTGATTTTAGGTCGCGCTATTTAATATATAACTTATTGATTATATTGACTTATTTTAATTTTACGAACCCCGTCACAAAATAACTATGTGTCTAGGTATTCCCATGCAAGTGATGGAGGTCGATGGCCTCGCTGCTTGGTGTGAAGGGCGCGGGCGCCGCGAGCAACTTAACATTATTCTGTT
>JAUYFR010000254.1 GCA_030690855.1 Gallionellaceae bacterium | reverse complement strand
CTTCTGCATCATCAGGGCGCTGTACCAAGTCTTCGCCAGTTACGTCATCTTTGCCGGCCACTTTGGGCGGATTAAATACCACATGGTAAGTGCGACCGGATGCTAAGTGCGCGCGGCGACCACTCATGCGCTGGATGATTTCGCTGTCGGCCACATCAATTTCCACCACGTAGTCGATCTTGATGTCAGCGTCTTTCATCGCTTGCGCTTGCGGAATGGTGCGAGGAAAACCATCAAACAAAAAGCCGTTAGCACAGTCTGCTTCTTTGATGCGCTCTTTCACTAAATTGATGATGATCTCGTCAGAGACTAAACCACCCGCATCCATAATTTTCTTTGCGGCCACGCCGAGCGGTGTGCCCGCTTTAACGGCGGCTCGCAACATATCGCCAGTAGAGATTTGCGGGATGGCAAACTTTTCCTTGATAAAAGTTGCTTGTGTGCCTTTGCCCGCACCTGGTGCGCCTAGAAGAATAAGTCTCATGATTT
Organism: Gallionellaceae bacterium; assembly: GCA_030690855.1. Classification (GTDB taxonomy): domain Bacteria; phylum Pseudomonadota; class Gammaproteobacteria; order Burkholderiales; family Gallionellaceae; genus PALSA-1006. The sequence goes on along the minus strand of JAUYFR010000254.1, from coordinate 2,493 downwards.
TGCTCCCTGTTGTAGTGATGATTCGAATAGTTCTCGTGCGGTGTGGAGGTCGGCTTCGGTATCGACGCCGCTGGGTGGTGCATCTTGCGTGATGGTGACGCCAATTTGGTAGCCATGATACAGCGCACGCAATTGTTCTAGCGCTTCGATCTGTTCAATGGCGGCGGGTTCCAGTTTGCCAAAGGAACGTAAAAAGCTGGCGCGGTAAGCGTAGATGCCGATGTGGCGCAGCACTGGTAAGTCAGCGGCTAGTCCTGCTCCTTGAGCAAAAGCATCGCGTGGGTAGGGTATTGGCGCGCGGCTGAAATATAGCGCATTGCCATTTTTATCGATTACCGCTTTGACGATATTGGGATTGCGCATAGCGGCTTCATCGTGAATCGGATGGCAGGCGGTAGCGATGGCACATTCAGGATGGTCATGCAGATGTTGCGCGACAGCAAGTATCAATGCAGGGGGAATGAGAGGCTCGTCGCCTTGTACGTTGACGATGATGGTGTCGTCTGCCCATCCTTGTTGCACCACCACTTCAGCGATGCGATCAGTGCCGCTGGTGTGGTCAATGCGTGTCAAGCACGCTTTGTAACCATGCTTGTCTGCCTCGGTGAGAATTGGCGGGTGATCGGTAGCAATGATGATTTGTTGCGCGCCACATTTGGCTGCTTGCTCGGCAACGCGAATGACCATTGGCTTGCCGCCGATATCCAGCAGGGGCTTACCCGGTAGTCGAGTAGAAGCAAAGCGGGCAGGGATGACGACGTGAAACGCGAGCATCAAAGTTTCTCGATTTCTTCCGCAGAAAGTTTGCGTGCTTCGTCAGCTAGCATGAGAGGAATGCCGTCTTGGATGGAGTAGGCTAATTTATCCGCCTTGCAAATAAGCTCTTGCTCCGCTTTACGATAAACAAGAGAGGATTTGCACAGGGGGCAGACCAGAATTTCGAGAAGTTTTGCGTCCATTATGATTTTATTTTGTTAATAATTAGTTGGGCGAGAGCCGGATCAATTTGTGCATCAACGCGCAACACCCAGCATTGCTCGGTGGCGAATGCGGTGCATTTTACCGCATCTTTTTCGGTCATGAGTATGGCTTCGGCATCTTCAAAGCTAATGTCTGCAGCGCTGTACTGATGATGGTCTGCAAAGGCATGTGTTTGAGCGTTTAGTCCTAACTGTTTGAGGTGATTAAAAAAGCGCTCTGGGTGGCCGATGCCGGCGATGGCATGCAGACGTTGCCCCGCAAAATCAGCTGCATTGATTACCGTTGTTGGATTAAGCAAGTTGTAAAACTGCGAACCCTCCAGTTTCATTGAATATTCGTCAGCCTTTGCTTCTCCCCCATTGGTCACAATGATGTCTGCCGAAAATAATCTGGCCACTGGTTCACGCAAAGGCCCGGCAGGCAGAAGTAGGTTGTTGCCAAAGCGGCGATTACCATCGATTAGCACAATTTCTAAATCGCGTTCTAAGCGATAGTGTTGCAAACCATCATCGCTCAAAATGACATCGCATTCTGGGTGAGCTAGGAGCAGTGCTTGTGCTACAGCAGGTCGATCTCGGCCTATCCACATGGGGCACAAATTGCGTTGTGCCATCAGTAATGGCTCATCACCTACTACATCGGCTGAGTCAGCCAACGTAACGCAATGTGGAGTAACTATCTTTTGTTGTTTAGCTTTGGTGTAGCCGCGACTGATGATGGCGGGGTGCCAGCCATCGTCAATCAGTTGTTGCGCAAGCCACAACGTAAATGGCGTTTTGCCGGTACCACCAACGCTGATGTTGCCTACAATAATGACCGGAACGGGAAGTTTGACGCTACGTAAAATGCCAGTGAGGTAAAGAAAATGACGAAACGTGGAAAGCATGCCGAATACAAAACTGATCGGCCATAGCAACAAATGCAGTAGCGAAATGCGGTCCCAGTATTTTTCTAGTCCGTTCATGTCGCTACTGAGGGTTTATTTGGCAGGATTCTGTGTGGTGAAGGTGATGCGCCCAAAGCCGGCAACGCGTGCCGCTTCCATGATGTTGATCACCGATTGATGAGGCGCTTTGGCGTCGGCACTAATGATGATTGTTGGCTCAGCTTCTTCTCCCGCAGCTTTTTTTAACGCTTGAGCGAAGCTATCAATGCCGCCAAAATTGGCATGCGCATTGTTAATGGCATATTGCTCGGACGCGTCAACTGCGACATAAATTTGTTTGCTCGGTGTGTTGTTAGCTTCTTCACCCGAGGCTTGCGGTAAATTAATTTGTAGCTCAGAAAACTTGGCGTAACTGGTGGTGACCATCAAAAAGATGAGAATCACCATCAACACATCAATCATCGGGATTAGATTGATCTCAGGCTCTTCGCGGGTGCGACCACGTTGGAAGTTCATTTGCGCTCGCCGTGTACGATTTCAACGAGTTTGATGGCTTGCTGCTCCATTTCGAGTGTCAGGCTATCAACGGTGGAGCGGAAGTGGCGATAAAAAATCATACTTGGAAC
>JAUYFR010000251.1 GCA_030690855.1 Gallionellaceae bacterium | reverse complement strand
ACTACTATTGCGTGGACAACTTACCGGTGGAGCTACTCCCTTCGCTTATTGCTAACCTGCAGCAAGCTGGGCGCAGACGTTGCGCGGTGAGCATCGATGTGCGTAACGGAAGTAGCATTCACGAACTGCCGCATTACATGGATCAGCTCAAACAGCGCGGAGTTGATATTCACCTGCTTTTTCTCGACGCACAGACAGACACTTTAGTTAAGCGTTTCTCTGAAACTCGCCGTCGCCATCCATTGAGTGACGACAAGCTAACACTGCCTGAATGCGTCCAAATGGAAAGAGATTTACTCAATGAAATCAATGAGTTAGGTCACCACATCGACACCAGCGACATCAGCGCGAACACCCTCCGTGCATGGGTGAAAGATTTTGTGCAGATTGACCGTTCGCGCCTGACCTTACTGTTTCAATCTTTCGGTTTCAAATACGGTGTACCACTCGATTCTGATCTTGTTTTTGATGTGCGCTGCCTACCCAACCCGCACTATAGCGAAGTGCTCCGACCATTGACCGGGCGCGACGCTCCTGTGATCGAATTTTTAGAAAACACCCCCACCGCACAAAAAATGTATGGCGACATTCTGCACTTCGTGGACGAGTGGCTACCCTGCTTCGTCGCCGACAATCGCAACTATCTGACCGTTGCCATCGGTTGCACCGGCGGGCAACACCGCTCCGTGTATCTTGCTGAAAAATTAGCCAGCCACTTTAAGTCTGCGCAACAAGTGCTGGTGCGCCACCGCGAATTCACAAAACATAATTAACGGCATGATGTTCAAGCTCGGCGATGGCGTGGTGTTATTGCTGGGCTGCCTCTTCACTGTTTGGTTAGCCGCCACATTTTGGCAAGGTGGCGCGGCAGACAAAGCGGTTATCCGTAGCGGCGGCAAAATTTTTCGCGAAGTGCCACTCAATCGCGACCTTGAAATCCAAGTTCCTGGACCTCTCGGCACTAGCATCATCGAAATTCATAATCAGCAAGCACGCATCGCCGCTGACCCCAGCCCTCGCCAATACTGCGTGCGTCAAGGCTGGCTCAAGAGCGCGGGTGAAATGGCGATTTGCTTGCCCAATCAAGTGAGCGTCGAATTAACAGGTAGTCAGAAAAAATATGACAGCCTCAACTACTAAAAAACAAACCCCACCCAACCTCCCCTAGTCAGGGGAGGAGCGGCTTCGTTCTCCCCCTGACAAGGGGGAGCTAGAGGGGGTTTTGTTTTTTCGCGAGCGTCCAAACCAATGACCTCCTCAACCCTCAAACTCGATACTACCGCAGAAGATCACCATATTGCGCGCCTAGCCGCCGTCGCGCTTGGCCTCACGGTACTAGAAGCTGCCATTCCGTCCCCCCTTCCCGGCGTCAAACCTGGGTTGGCAAACATCATCGTGCTCATCGTGTTAGCACGTTATGGCTGGCGTGCTGCGGCTTGGGTTTCGCTATTACGTGTCGTGGCAGGAAGTTTACTCATGGGCAGTTTTTTAGCTCCGGGGTTTTTCTTGAGCTTGGCCGGCGCCCTATTGAGCCTCATCGCCCTCGCCGCCAGCATGCATTTACCTAAACGTTGGTTTAGCGCGATCACGCACAGCATCTTGGCTGCCTTCGCTCACATCACAGGGCAGATGCTTGTCGTTTATCTGTGGCTCATTCCGCACAATGGAATTGCTTATCTGTTGCCTATTTTTGCGATTGCGGCATTGGTGTTTGGACCAGTGAATGGATTAGCCGCAACTCGCTTCATGGATAATGGCGACAAGCAAAATTTGGAGTCAACGCAATGAAAACGATAACTCTCGCCTTCACCGGCGCCTCTGGCCTACCCTACGGCATGCGCTTGTTAGAAACGCTCCTGCACAGCGGACAGCGCGTACATTTAGTCTATTCTCAAGCCGCACAAATACTCGCCAAGCAAGAGATGGATTTCGTTTTACCTTCGCGCCCACAAGATGCCGAACAGATGCTCAGCGAACGCCTCGGAAAATTCAGCGGAGAGTTAAAAGTGTTCGGTATTCAAGACTGGTTTGCACCGATGGCCTCCGGCTCCAATCCCGGCGATGCAATGGTAGTGTGCCCCTGCACAATGGGCACGCTCGGCAAGATAGCGGGCGGCATTAGTGATGACCTCATCGCCCGCGCTGCCGATGTCATGCTGAAAGAAAAACGCACGCTCATTTTAGCGCCGCGCGAAATGCCCTTCTCTGCGATTCATTTAGAGAACATGTTGAAACTCGCCCACGCTGGCGCTGTCATCATGCCGCCCAATCCAGGCTTCTATCATCATCCTCAGAGCGTGCAAGACATTGTCGATTTTGTCGTGGCGCGCATTTTGGATCACTTAGGCGTGGAACAAACACTGATGAAGAAATGGGGCGAAAAATAAAATCACCGTAGGATGGGTTGAGCGAAGCGATACCCATGCAGCTCGGCTCGTTATCATCATCGATGGGTATTGCTTCGCTCAACCCATCCTACAAAAACTGAACGACTCATTCGAATCCACACCTCTCTCCGCATTCCATTTCCGCGCCCGTATCACCCGCCCAATCCATTGGCAAGATGCCAGTTCGCACATAACGATGAAATGACGAATGCGGCCAATCTGCTACACGCGACACCAAGCCGTGTCTGAACGGGTTGATGTGAATGTAATCGACATGCTGCGCAAAATCTGCTTCGTCGCGGATGAGATGTTCCCAATATCGCCGTTGCCAAATTCCACGCTCGCCTTTGCTTTGCCGACTTTCGGAAAGATGCTCGCCATGCGGCAAACCACGCGAGAAAACTGTTTTAATTAATCTCCAGCGTAATGCAAAATCGCGTTCACCTTCGGGCAGTGTCCAGATAGTGTGAATATGCTCCGGCAATATCACGATGGCATCCACGACAAAAGGATGGCGCTCGCGGGTATATTCAAAAGCATTGCGCAGTAGCGCGATGTGATCGGTTAATAGCGATTGCGAACGGTCGGCAAGATTTACCGTGAAGAAATAAGTAGCTCCAGCAATGTTGCTGCGGCGGTAGTTGGTCATTGGGTTTGATGGGTATCGCTTTGCTCAACCCATCCTACGGCTATGGCTGAGTTTCTGCAACACAGTACGCACTGGCGTCGGTATCGCTGCCTGCAACGCCTCGCTCACATCCAACCACACGCTTCCCGATTGAGCGGCGCACGAAAGTTTAACTACTAGTGAAATTTTTAACGGTGTGATATGCAATTTGAAATGGGTAAAGATATGTGTGAATGTCTCTAGCCTCTCGCCTTCACTCGCACTCAATCCGTTTTGTACAAACCAACTCTTGGCAGCCATCTCATCCTCAAATTGAGGTGGACACCACAAGCCACCCCAAATGCCGCTACCAGGGCGCTTCTCTAGCAAGATGTCGCTGCCATGCATCAATAGTAAAAATATCGCGTTGCGCTCTGGCACAGTCTTTTTCGGGCGTGCGGTAGGTAATTGAGCGATGCGATCGGTTTTCAAGGCAACACAATCGGACTGCACTGGACAGAGTGCGCACTTAGGTTTGCTACGGGTGCAGACCGTCGCGCCCATATCCATGAGTGCCTGAGTATAAGTGGCGATGGAAGAATCAACACCGCCCCTCTCCCTAGCCCTCTCCTCTGCGGGGCGAGGGAACTCCTCTTTCGGAAGTAAAGATTCAGCTTGTTGCCAGAGTTGTGCCTCAACCCTCTTATCACCTACCCAGCCCTCGATACCACAGTAACGTGCCAGCACTCGCTTCACGTTGCCATCTAATATCGCGCGATGCTCGTGAAATGCCAAGGCACAAATTGCCGCAGCAGTAGAACGCCCGATGCCAGGGAGTTCGATAATTTGCTCAAATTCACGAGGAAATTCACCCGCATATTTTTCTGCAATGATGCGCGCCGCTTTATGCAAATTGCGTCCTCGAGCGTAATAACCCAAACCGCTCCAGTGCACCAATACTTGATCTTCAGTGGCAGCGGCGAGTGCAATAACATTTGGGAATGAAGCGATGAATTTTTGGTAATACGGAATGACCGTCGCGACTTGTGTTTGCTGCAACATAATTTCTGACAGCCAAACGCGGTAGGCATCGCCACCTTGCCACGGCAGGCCATGACGACCATAGCTGTGCTGCCAAGCAATGAGTTGAAAGGCGAAATCGTTCTTCATGCTGAAAATAAAACGAGGCCAGAACGGCCTCGTTTTTTCTGTAAAACCAGAAATTTATTCCGGCAGCGCAACTTTATTGTCGGTGCTGAATTGGTAGTCTTTGAACACATGCTCGGCAGACAACACTTGATAGCTACCGTCCTCTAATTTGCGTGAGGTATCTTTTAATTTGTAGGTGTAGTGACCGCAGGTCCACAATTTAAAGTTACGCATGTGGGTACACAAACAGGTTTTGTCGAAGACTTTTATTTTTTTCTCGTCAGGGTGCAACTCGACTTCGCGGTTGTAAGCATCGATGTAAGAGCACTTACCGTTGGCATCCAAAATATAACCATAAGACTCACAACCGGGACGAATACCTGAGCCAATGGCGGGGCTGTTTTTCAGCATGCGCATCGGATAGCCTGTTGGTGAAACACCATTCACTTCAATGTCTGACTCGCTCGCTTTAAAGTATTCCTGTTGCACATCGCGCGGCAAACCACATTCTTTGGCCACGGTAAAACGAGTGGCTACTTGCACTGCCGATGCGCCCATTTCTAGGAAGCTAGTTGCATCACTCCCGGTAAAAATACCGCCCGCAGGAATCACTGGGATGTCGAGCTTTTCAGCTTTCAGGTAATCCATGACCTCTTGCGTAATTGTGCGCAAGTCGTATTGCGCCCAATCCATGCCAAAACCCAAATGACCGCCCGCCAATGGACCTTCCACCACAATGTAATCAGGTAAACGATTTGAGCGCGCATTTTTGCGAATGAACAATTGCAAGGCGCGCAGCGAAGAAACAATGATGCCGAGTTTTACATCGCGGAAGCGCGGATGGTTTTCAATCATCGCAAACGAGCCAAGATGCAGTCCTGCTGCCAAGGTAACGCCATCGATGCCCGCTGAAAGCGCTTCATCCAAACGCACTTTAAGCGTCTCTTTCGGCGCGTTCATGGTGAGTTTTTCCATGACATTGATAAAAACCATACCCGAGCCACGTTTGGCATCCATGGTGTTTTGCACATGCAAGCGCGAAGATTCCGCCACCTGACCAAGGTCAAATTTAATGGCTGTCTTGTCTGAGTTTTCGAGGTTGTATTTGTACTGCGTCAGTTTTGTTTTGACGAAATCAGTGTCATAGCGACGATCAGCTACGGTAGGCAACATGGCATCAGAAATGTGGCCAATGCCACCGAGGCGAGCAGCTTCAAGCGCCAATTCAGCGGTGGAAATATCCACGCCCATACCGCCAATCATAATAGGAACCAGCTCTTGCTTGCCAAAGCGCAAGCGGAAGTCGTCGACGCGTTTCATACTGTACTTTCGTTACAATTAAGTTGCTATATTACCTTGGAATAGCGCGCATGTTCCTTTTTGGTGCGCAGATATTTGTCAAAAACCATACAGATATTACGGATGAGCATGCGCCCCTTTGGGGTGACGCTAATCCACTGCGGCGAGATGGTTAGCAAACCCTCTCTTTCATATTCAGCCAACTCTTTGAGTTCGGTCATAAAATAATTATCAAAGCTAATGAGGTAAGCGATATCGAAAGATTCTTTCGATATTTCAAAATGACACATCAAGGCTTGGATGATGGCTCGTCGCACCAGATCATCGGCATTCAACTCCATCCCGCGCATAATCGGCAGAGTATCCCGATCCAAAGCATCGTAATAATCCTCTAATTCACGGAAGTTTTGATTATAGGTTGGACCAATTTTCCCTATCGCACTCACCCCAACCGCCACCAAATCGCAATCGGAATGGGTTGAGTAGCCTTGAAAATTGCGATGCAGCCTGCCTTGGCGTTGCGCCACCGCTAACTCATCTTCCGGTTTAGCGAAGTGATCCATACCGATATAAACATAGCCTGCATCCGTTAAGGTTTTCACCGCCAGATTCAGAATATCTAATTTCAATTGTGGCGCTGGTAGCTCTTCTTCATGAATACGACGCTGCGGCTTGAACAAGGTCGGCATGTGAGCGTAGTTGTAAATCGACAATCGATCTGCCCCCGCCGCAATCACCTTATCTAAAGTCGCCTTGAAGCCCGCTAGGTTTTGTTTCGGCAATCCGTAAATCAAATCAATGCTGACTGACTTAAAACCATTCGCTCGCGCCGCCTTAATCACTTGCAGCGTCTCAGCTTCGCTCTGAATACGGTTGACGGCCTTTTGCACCTCAGGATCAAAATCCTGCACGCCAATACTGATGCGGTTAAAGCCCATCTCACCGAGCAACGCAACAGTTTCATCGCTCACTTTGCGCGGGTCAATTTCAATGGAGTATTCGCCATTTTCAATTAGTTGGAAATTCTGACGTATCGCGCCCATCAGTTCACGAATCTCATCATTACTTAAAAAAGTGGGCGTGCCACCTCCAAAATGCAATTGTTCGACTCGACGCTCATTACCCAAAAGTGCGGCCTGCATTTCCAGCTCCTTGGTGACATAACGAACGTACTCTGCTGCCTTACTAAAATCTTTGGTAATGACTTTGTTACAAGCACAATAAAAGCACAGCGTGTTACAAAATGGGATGTGAACGTACAGAGATAGCGGACGACTAATGCCGCCAATCTCCCGTTTACTTAGCCAAGTCGCGTATGTTTCCGCGTTGAAGGCCTCTACAAAGCGGTCTGCCGTGGGGTATGACGTATAACGCGGGCCATTTTTATCCAGCCGACGAATCAGTTCCAAATCAACTTCCACATTTCCCGCTACTTGCTCAGAATTTTTGCTCATGTCGATTCCAATTTATTCGAATCGGCATACTATGCCAGCGGAGTTAAAAATGCGTTTGATATAGGTCAAAATCCATGTCATATTCGCACCCCGAGGATGCAATACCCATATAAAAATAAAGTGCAAAAAGCCGTTTCTAACGCCTCAACTCAAATCGCTTGCTCCAGTTGTAATCTGCGCGAGTTTTGTCTCCCCGCAGATTTCACTGCGGATGAGGTACGCCAACTCGACCAGCTCACCAGTATTAAGCGTGCCTATCGGCGCGGTGATTACCTGTACCGTAGCGGCTCAAAATTTGAATCTTTATACGCCATACGCACCGGATTCTTTAAAACACAGGTGTTACACGAAGATGGCCGCGAGCAGGTGACCGGCTTCCAGATGCCTGGCGAAATTATCGGCCTAGACGCAATCAGCACTGACATACATTCTTGTGATGCGGTGGCGCTAGAGGATAGTGAAATTTGCGAGCTGCCCTTTGACAAGCTCGAAGAGCTCAGCCGCCAGCTACCTACCCTGCAACGGCATCTGCACAAAATTATGAGCCGTGAGATTGTGCGTGATCAAGGCATCATGCTGTTGCTCGGCTCAATGCGCGCAGAAGAGCGGCTCGCCGCCTTTTTGCTAAATCTCTCGCAACGCTTTGCCGCACGCGGCTACTCTTCCACCGCTTTTCGCTTGCGCATGACTAGACAAGAAATCGGTAGCTATCTTGGCTTAAAATTAGAAACCATCAGCCGAACACTGTCTTATTTTCAAGAAAACAAGCTCATTGAAGTCAATAACAAATCAATTGAATTACTCGATTTACCCCATTTGCGCCGGTTGGTTGGGCAAGAGAGGGGTGTTCCCTTGTAGCGATCAGCAGCCACTTTTAAATTGTTTTTTAAATAAGGAAATCAATATGGACTCTCCAGTAAGCTCAGCAGAAATTAACCGTGCCGATAAATTGCATTCGATTTTATTGTTTGACTTTATCGTGGTGCATGTCTTTTTATTTGTGCTGTCAATCGGCATGATGAAACAAACCAACAACATGTCGCTTGCACTCATTCCGGCAATTTCTATCTTCTTACTGGGCTATGTATTGATTAAAGCGAGCCAAGCAATCGCCAATGAACCCTCTTGGTTTGTGCGTTGCCACATGTTGCTCGCCGCAAAGCGTGCGCGTTTATTTTTAGTTTTATTTATGATCACAGGCTCATTTACCGCACTCATGTTTTTTGGTGGCCCACAATTAGGCGTCAGCAAAATTGCCAGTTACTCGCTTGCCTTTGGTATTGGCCAACTGCCGTTCATGGTCGCGCTGTTAACCTTAGTGGTCATGGAGTACGACGCATCTCATCAATGCAAATCAGGCAAAATTCCCGCCGCTGCAATCGCCTTACACCCTGCATCAACGGAAGCTTAATTAGTCATGGATAAAAAAATAATTCTCGCCGTTTTTGCGCTAGCGGCCGTAGCCATCTCTGCACTTTTGATGATCCCTTCTACCCCTACTGACACGCCAGACACGCTGCCGTGGAAGATTACGCATCCGTCCCCCAATAGCTCTCGCGTATTTGGAATTACCTTGGGAGAAAGCTCGCTTGATCAGGCTGAAAAGGTTTTTAAAGAAAAAACCGAAGTGAGTTTATTCAAATCAACGGAAGGGAAAATGTTGGTCGAAGCTTTTTTTGACGAGCTTAATCTCAATGGGCTGAAAGCAAAATTTGTTTTCACCGTGACAATTCCTGCTGATGAAATCGAAGGGATGTTTAAGCGTGGGCTGCGCATTAACAACACCCCAAGTGGTAAGCGCATTACGCTCGCGGCTGACGATTTGGTTCGAGTGCGCCAATTACCTATTTACAGCATTACTTATCTACCTACCGCTCGACTGGAAGAGGCAATTTTCAGTAAACGTTTCGGCGTGCCCGCAGAACGCGTACGAGAGACTAAATCTGGCGCCGTGCATTGGCTTTATCCACAGCACGGTTTAGACGTCACGCTTGGCGATGGAGAGAAACCTTTACTGCAATATGTGTCGCCAAAAGATTTTGAATTGTTGCGTGCGCCTTTACTGTCGCAAGGTGAGGTACTGCATTAATTTGCTGGAATATGAAGTGCATTTTCGAGCAGTACGGTTTGGGTAGGAAATGCCATTTCGGCGCCGTGCTGCGCAACAATGTCAGCCACCTGCAACAAGACTCTCTGCTTCAAATCGGCGAAACGCGGAACATCTAAAGGCTCCGTAAAGGCCGTAATTAAAATACTTAACGAAGAGTCTGCAAACCGGTCAAAATTTACGCTATTTCTTTCTGCATTATCGATTGATGGATGATCGCTAAGCATTGCTTTTATATCGCTCACAATCGCCGCAACTGCAGTCATATCTACATATCGCAAGCCGATCGTCTCATTGATTCGACGATGAGTAATGCGCGTAATGTTTTCAACCACAATGGTGGTAAATAGCGCATTGGGCACATAAATAGCACTCTTATTGAGACTACGGATTCGCGTTAAGCGCCAGCCAATATGCTCAACCTCGCCTTCGATCGCTTTCTCTGCTGAACGAATAGATTCACCCACAACAAACGGTCTATCCATGTAGATCGTCAATCCGCCAAAAAAATTCGCGAGCAAATCTTTAGCAGCGAAACCGACTGCAATACCCCCTAATCCACCAAACGCAAGTACGCCAGAAACACTAAAGCCCATCACCTGCATCACCATGAGAAGGGATATAACAATCACTGCAAAGCGCCCTAACTTACTCAGCGCATCAATGGTGGTTCGGTCAACCAGCTCTTTTTTCTTTGCGTGCATGTCAACAATATTGTCAGCAACGCTATTGATCAACCTAAATAGGAACCAAGCGCCACAGGCGATCAGCGCGATGTCGCGCACGAGATAGGCATGCTCCAAAATAAACACGTTTTTTTCTTGATGAATGACGCGCGCGGCATAGGCTAGCCCGATCACCCAAGACAGCACCAATACCGGCCGATGAGCAGCTTCAATTAACGCATCATCCCAAATGGTCTCAGACAGCTTGGCAGCCCGCTCAAGCCGATATAATAAAAATCGAATCCCCAGATTAATCACCACAACAAGTGCCAAGATCAATACCACTCTAGGCAGAGTCGGATCAGAAAAATAGGGAATATCTATAAGGTATTGGCTCATCTTAAATAATCAGTCATCCATCAATTAGTACGATCAGATTCTTTTTTCGCGCTAGGCTTATCATCGTCGCGCAACATCGCATCCTCATCGTCATCTAACAAAATGCGGCTAGCATTGCCTTCCATGTCTTCATATTGCCCGTGCTTTACCGCCCAAATAAGAATGCCGACAAAAATTAATCCAAAAAATGTCATGCCCGGAATCAGGCTGTAAATAACGTCCATTATGTTTTTCCCTTAAAGAGGTTACGGATACGCGCCGCATTGCCGATCACCAACAGCGAGCTGATTGGCATTGAAATCGCGGCAACCAACGGAGTAACGTGCCCCATCATCGCCAGCGGCACCATGATGATGTTATAAATAAAAGACAGTCCAATATTTTGCTTGATGGTGCGCAAGGTGCGGCGTGAAAGCAATGTGGCTAAACGCACTTTATCCAGTTCATTTTGCATCAGCACAATATCCGCGCTTTCAACAGAGACATCGGTGCCAGAACCTAACGCGATGCCCACATTGGCACGTATCAGTGCCGGCGCATCATTCACGCCATCGCCCACCATCGCCACGCACTCACCGTTTTGTTGTAACTGTTGAATGACGCTATCTTTGTCTTGCGGCATCACTTCAGCGATGACTTTCATGCCACCTAATTGACGTGCAATGGCTTCGGCTACCGGTTTGCGGTCACCACTGAGCAAAGTCATATTGATACCTGCTGCACGCAAAGCATTGACCAAGCCTTGTGCATCGGCACGTAGCGTATCAGCCAACACAAACATCGCGACATGCTGACCTGCTACCGCGCAATGCACACAGGTTTTTGCTTGCTCTTCTAATTCTCTCAGTTGTGCTTGCAACGCTTCACTTATCTGTACTTGCTCACGACGCAACCAATCGAGTGTACCGAGTAAAATTCGCTGGCCGTTTAGTTCTGCTTGCACACCCGCACCGGGCAATGCCAAGAAGTGCTGCACCACTTCGTTGCGATGACCCAAACGCTGTTCATCTGCGGCATTCACAATGGCGTGCGCAACGCTGTGTTCAGAAAACCGCTCAATTGCTGCTGCAATTCCTAATATCGCCGTCGCATCTTGTCCGCTCGCAACGATGCTGCGCTCCATACGCATCTTGCCTTCGGTCAGCGTGCCGGTTTTATCAAAGACGAAATGCGTTACCTTAGATAGTGTTTCGAGCACCTCACCATTCTTCACCAGAATGCCGTGCTTTGCGCCTAAGCCTGAGGCAACGGCAATCGACATCGGCGTCGCCATGCCTAACGCGCAAGGGCAAGTGATAATTAATACAGAGGTGGCCGCCATTAAGGCGAATTCAAAATTGCCAGACCAAATAAAATAAGTGGTGGTCGCACAGATCAATGTCGTCAATACAAACCACGGCACGATACTGTCGGCGATGCGTTGAATCGGCGCTTTGGAGGTTTGCGCCTCTTCCACTAAACGAATAATTTTTGAAAGCGCCGAATCTTGCATCGCGGCCTGCACTTCCATCACCAACATGCCGCCCCCATTGATCGTCCCCGCCGCCACATGATCGCCCACATGCTTGCTCACCGGCATCGACTCACCGCTTAACATCGACTCATCCACCGAGCTGTAACCTTCGATCACCACACCGTCCATCGGAATTTTGCTACCCGGCTTAACTAAGGCGCGGTCACCCACTTTCACTGCACGGATCGAGGTCATTTTCTCAATACCGTCTTGTAGCAATGTTGCCACGCGTGGCTGCAACTCCATTAGTCGATTGGTAGCCGCCACCGCTTGGTGACGGAACATGCCCTCCAGATAGCGTCCGATCAAAATAACAAAAGTGAGATTGGTAACGGTATCAAAATAGACTTCACCGGGGTTCCCAACATCCACGGTGACATAGACAGAATAGATATAAGTCACCGTCAAACCAATTGAGATCGGCAAATCCATCGTCAAACGCATATTGCGCAAACCACTCCATGCCCCCTTAAAAAATGGGAAGCCGGAATACAGCAAAGTTGGCGTTGCCAGTGCGCAGCCCATCCAATGGAAGAATCCTCGAAATTGGCCTTCACCTGCACCGCTGTAAAGTGCAATCGAAATCAAGGTGAGATTCATCATGGCGAAACCGGCGAAGAACAGACGGAATAACATCGCGCGATTAGCCCGCTTCATCGCTCCTTCAGCCGTCTCAGGATCGTAAGGCACGCCGGAGTAACCAACTTTTGATAACTCTTTGATTATATTGGATAACTTTACTTTTTCGCCGTTCCAGCGAATGTGTAATCGCTTGCCCGCCAAGTTAACATTGGCCGAGTGCACGCCGGGAATTCGCATCATGCCGCGCTCAATGAGCCAAACACAGGCCGCACAATGAATACCCTCAACCAGCAAATGCGCATCAAGCATTTCTCCGCGCGTATTCACAAACTCTTGCTGCACGTCCACTAGGTCATACATTTCAACATCTTTGGGTGGCACTGGCGGCGGTGCAAGCAAAACACCTTCTGGTGTGCGCTTGTAGTAGCCCTCTAAGCCAGCATCATAGATTGCTTCGCACACAGACTTACAAGCGAAGCAACAAAATTGACGTTGCGCACCAGCGAGCTGACTATGAAAATCATCCCCAGGTGCGATCTCTAGTCCGCAATGAAAACACCCCGCATGCGCGAGGTGATCGTCTTTAGTTTCTTGCATGTGATGTGCCGCTAAATTTATTTAGGTACGGAAACAAAGACCTTCTGCTCCATTTCAAAAACGCGACCTTCCTGCTCCACCTTGATGAGCATATCCCAATTGCCGGGACGCGGAAAATTCAGACTACCTTCATAACGTCCAGCCGACATTTCGTTCAAAGTAATCGCGGTATCAAATTTGGGGTCACCCGGCCATTGCGCTTGAATTTGCACTTTCCCCCCCTGCACAGGCTTATTTGCATTGTCATTCAATTCAAACTGGAGCAAGGCTGGATTAGCAATCAAAATAAACCGTGCTGCGCCCTCCATTGCCATACTATCGTTAGGCAATCTGCTCGGAGAATGTATCTTCGCCTGCCAACCCAGCGTAGAGCGCTCAGCCTGCTGCTTTACCCAATTTGCATCGTATTGGTTATGTTTTTTAACGTTGTAATTTTCATCCAACAAGCGCGTTGGATGCTGCATCACATTCCACAACATGCGCATGTTGACCAATATTCCCGCAAGAACAATCAGAATTAGTCCTGCAACCCAAGGGTTACGCCAACCTTTATTTTTTTGCGAAATCATTTTTTCTCTCTAAGTGGTTGGATAGGATTAACGTTTGGGGCCATTAAACACAGTATGGTATTCAGCTTCCATTTCTGGCTCATCCGCATTGAATACTTTGAACTCAATCT
>JAUYFR010000236.1 GCA_030690855.1 Gallionellaceae bacterium | reverse complement strand
ATCGACACCATGGGTGTCGGCCAGCGCGACAGCCGCGTGGCGGAACAGGCGCAGATGTTCGATGCGGTGGGCGTGCAACGCCTGTTGCTGCTGAACGCCACCAGTTCCGGCGGCACGCTCGACGATGTGGTGAAGATGTATGGCGGCAGCGGCGTGATCGGCTGCATCCCGACCAAGCTGGATGAAGCGGTGACGCTGGGCACGGTGCTGGATGTGGTGGTGCGTCATAAGCTCACCATGCACTACATTGCCAGCGGCCAACGCGTGCCAGAAGATTTGCATGAAGTGAATTTGGAATATCTGCTACATCGCACTTTCAAGGCGGCCTCTAAACCGAATGCGTTTGCGGTACCAGAAATGGAATTCCCAGCCTTTATTGCGGGAGCAGGCAGCGCACCAAGCAAGCGAGCTGAATATGCGATTTGATCCTTTGATTGATCAGGCGGATGGCCTGCGTCGTATGCTGGCACGTTCGAACGCGCGTGTGGTAACCGTTGTTGGTGCGCGCAGCGGTTTAGGCGCAACGAGCGTGGTGCTTAATTTAGCCAGCGCTTGGGCGTGGTCAGGGAAAGAAGTGCTTATTCTCGATGAGCACTTAACGACCAATAATGTGGCGAACTCTTTGGCTTTAAAGCCTCGCTACGATTTATTGAATGTGGTGCGTGGCGATAAAACGTTGCATCAAGTGATGTTGCGTGCTGGTGATGGCGTGAAAGTATTGCCGGTGGCGCGTGCCACAATTGCTTTGCCAAAATTAGATGAAGTCGAGCGTGAGCGTTTCTCCTCCACCTTGACGCACGCTGCGCGCGGTATGGATGTGGTACTGGTGGATGCCTCTGCTCGCGCGTTTTCTTCGGTGAGCACCAGTTTGTCGGGAGATGAGCCGATGCTGTTGGTGCTGACGGGTACGGCTAGCGGAATTACCGAAAGCTATTCAATGCTGAAGCAAATGACGCGTCAAAATGGCCGACAGGTCTTTGATATTGTGGTGAATAAAGTCAAAAATGAAGCCGAGGCACGGGCAATTTTTGACAACATGGCATTGCTTGCGGAACGTAATTTGCAAGTGCAGCTGGTGTATATGGGATATATTCCTGTTGATGAAAAGCTACAACGTGCGACACAATTATGCCGTCCGGTGATGGAAGCTTTCCCCCGTTCACCCTGCGCGATTGCGTTTAACGAGCTAGCGCAAAATTTGGTGCAGGTTAAGAGTGATCTCGATGCTGAAGAGGTCGGATTAGCCAACATCATGCAAAGATTAATGCGGCAGACAAGCCCCAATAGAGTGGTCTCTGCTATTACATGAGAAGCAACCTTAACGTTATGTACACCGCCAGCGGACTCAGTGACAAAGAAGAATGTCTAAAGGAATATGCACCTTTAGTGAAGCGCATCGCGCATCACATGATGGTCAGGCTGCCGAATAGCGTTGAGGTTGATGACTTGATTCAAGTGGGCATGATGGGTTTGCTCGATGCGGCAGGTCGTTATGACGAACTGCGTGGTGCGCAATTTGAAACCTATGCCGCACAGCGTATTCGAGGTGCGATGTTGGATGAATTGCGCGGCACGGATTGGTTGCCAAGAAGTTTACGCCGCGACATGCGGCGCATTGAAACAGCGGTTCACCGCTTGCAGCAGGCCCTGGGGAGGACGCCGGTCGAGTCTGAAATAGCCAAAGAGCTGGGGATATCGCTACCGGAATATCAGCAAATGTTATTGGAAGCACGTGGCGCGCAATTGGTGTATTACGAAGATTTTCAGGGGGATGGCGAAGAAGATTTCTTTGAGCGCCATGAATCCGATGACAGTGAAAATCCACTGGCGATGCTGCAAGATGGTCGCTTTCGCACAGCGCTCATTAAGGCGATTGATATATTGCCCGAGCGTGAACGTTTGATGATGGCCTTGCATTACGAACAAGATTTAAATCTCCGCGAAATTGGTGAGGTGATGGGCGTAAGCGAGTCACGCGTGTGCCAATTGCATAGCCAAGCAGTCGCGCGTTTGCGCAGTTCTTTGAAAGCACATTAAATGGATAAACTCACCTTATTCGGATTGTTGATTGCCGGTGCCGGCATTATTGGTGGGCAATGGCTAGAAGGCGGCTCCGTAGCGGTATTGGTACAGGGAGCTGCTTTTTTAATTGTCTTCGGTGGCACGCTAGGTGCGGTGCTGGTGCAAAATCCACAAAAAGTTTTTATTGCAGGCATCAAAATGGCGCGTTGGGCATTCATTACCCCTAAAGCTGACTTAAATAGCTTGTCCTATCAACTGACGGCTTGGAGTAGCGTGGCGCGTAAAGAGGGCGTGTTGTTCTTGGAAGCACAAGTAAGAGGCGTTAAAGATCCGTTCGTAGCTAAGGGACTGCAATTATTAGTGGATGGCAATAGTGCAGAAAAAATTCGCGAAGTTTTAGAGGTTGATATAAACACTTGGCAAGATCTGCGTTGGCAAGGCGCCCGAGTTTGGGAGTCGGCCGCAGGTTATTCACCTACTATCGGAATTTTAGGGGCCGTGCTTGGGCTGGTTCAGGTGATGCAAAATTTAGGTGATCCTACAAAGTTAGGTGCCGGAATTGCCGTTGCTTTTATTGCCACAATTTATGGTGTGGGTTTGGCTAACTTAGTGTTTTTGCCCATCGCGGGCAAACTTAAAATGATTATCATGCAAGAGTTGGTGTTACGCGAGATGGCCGTAGATGGTTTTATCATGATTGCCAATGGCGAAAATCCGCGCTTCATTGAAAACAAACTAAAGGGCTATATCAGCTAACGGACATGATGATGAAAATGAATATGTCCGTTTCCCTCTCCTCAATCCTTCCCCGGGGTTGCCCTCTCCTCAATCCTCTCCCGCAAACGGGCGAGGAGACAAATGAGAAAAGCAATCGTTATTTCCTGCGGGAGAGGAGGCTAACGAATAACTCATCAACTTAAATTCCCGTGGCACTCCGCAGAAAAAGAGTTGACCGTGACAACCCCGAACGTTGGCTAATTTCCTACGCGGACTTTATTACTCTGTTGTTTGCGTTTTTTGTGGTGATGTATGCCATTTCCTCGGTTAATGAAGGCAAATACAAAACACTCGGACTCTCTTTGGGTAGCGCGTTTGGCATTAAACCTGGAAGCCCAACTGAGGTCGGATTGATTCGCCTCACCGAAGAAGAAATCTACTTTAAGTCTATCATTGATCGACGTAATGCCAAGCTGGCAGAAATGCAGCGTAAGCATGCCGAACGCCGCCAGCAACTGGTGAATAAGCTTAATCAGACCATGTCTAACTTTGTAAAAAATGGACAGATGAATGTTTCGGAAACACCGCGTGGCGTGATGTTAGAAATTAATGCTAATACCTTGTTTGCTCAAGGTGGCGCAGAGCTGGCCGCTGGAGCGCGTAATACGCTGACCGATGTTGCCAAAGTTTTAACGGAAAATGAGCAAAATATTGAAGTAGAAGGCCATACGGATGATCTTCCTATTAGCACGCCACAGTTTCCGTCGAACTGGGAACTTTCTTCTGCGCGAGCAAGTAGTGTCGTGCGCTTGTTTATTGATCATGGTGTGCAGGCTAAACGTTTATCGGCAGTGGGTTCGGCTGATAATCATCCGGTTGTAAACAACGACTCTGCTGAGGGACGTACACGCAATCGGCGAGTCACGATTACGGTGCTGAATGATGATTCTTCACGTGATGCGCAAGAGTCGATTATGAGTGTGACCGAAGCCGCCAGTGGCATAGCACAAGCACTGGGGGGCAAGCCTTAGCGCTATTCCTCCGCCAGCAAATCCAACTTCTTTGCTAGCCACTTGGTGGTGGTTGCACTTTGATATGAAAAAGCATTTTTCAAGAAAGATCCAATAATGAAAACTTTGTTAATTTCAGTCTTTGGTACGTGAAGAAAATCAGCCCTCTTGCATTGATTGGATATTTTGGCGGAGCATTGACTTATATCTTCATGAATTAAATTGCCCCAATTTCGCTTGAAAGGTTTAATTGCGCCATCTTTATTAAAGGTTTAACATAAAAACTATTAATAACGTCAGCAGGTTTAAACCTTTCTAATGCGTAAAGCAGACCTTCATCCCCTTTTGCAGCAAACCTGTGTACCAATTCCTGATCGGTCCGGTTGCTTTGCGGTCGTGCCGCCCCCTGTTCCCACACGAATTAGCGTTCCGTCCTGTAATGGATTGTTAGTGTTAGCGAGAAGAGAGTTGGAAGCACTGCAAGAGAGGATTCAGCGTAATCCTCAACATGCCAATTTGCTCATGCACATGCTTAACCGTCGGGAGGCTGTTGATAGTAGCCAGATCGAGGGGACGCATATAGGCTTTGATGGGCTGCTCATCCACGAAATTGAAACTGGAATTGAGGGAGGCAGTTCCGCCAGTGATGCGGATGCTACCTTGAGTTATGTGCGTGCATTTACCAGTGGCAGTCAAGCCGTGAGTGAACAAGGTCAGCAAGCATTAAATCTCAGACTCATTAGCGATTTGCACGCGCGCTTAATGGTTGGGCAAGTTAATTCTGCTCCGGGGCAATGGCGAGACAGGCAAAACTATATCGGGCTACGCATGGAAACGGCGAGATATATCCCGCCTCCATCAAGCGAAGTGCCTCGGTTACTGCTTGATTTGCAAGGCTTGTTGCAGTATCAGCCTGAAGGGGTAGAGGTGGTTTCTATCTTACTCAGAGCTGCTATCGCGCATGTTCAGTTTGAAGCGATTCATCCGTTTTTGGATGGGAACGGGCGCACGGGGCGGCTCATACTTCCCTTAATGTTTAAGTCAGAGGGAATGCCCCCTATTCATTTGGCATCGTTTTTAAAGCTACGGCAGCAAGAGTATTACGATGCGCTGCTGTGTGTGCAGACCAAGCTGGAATGGGAGCCTTGGCTACGACTTTTTCTGGAAAGCGTGGTTGGCTCTTGTCGCCATACTCTGAATTTATTTAACGAATTACAAAAGATTCAAGCGCGTTGGCACGGTGTGCTTACCGAGCAGGCAAAGCGGCGGCATGCCACGATTTGGAAAGTGACTGCAATGCTGTTGGGGCAACCTGTCGTCACCGTTAATGAAATCGCCTCGCGCCTTGGCGTGTCTTTTCCCGCCGCCAATGACGCTGTTTCAGCGTTAGTAAAATTTGATATTTTGCGCCCCTCGCTTGAGCAGCAACGCCGTAGAGTTTTTCATGCACATGAAGTGATGAATGCGCTTTACACAGGGCTGGACAAGGTCATTGAAGATGTTGCGAGTATGACCAAAGTTTGAGTTGCGCAACTGCGTCAGAAGCTAGTTTTAACCATCGTCTTTTTAGCGCCTACTAAATTAGCAGTAATAACTTAGCTACTCCACCGAGTTTTATTTTTCTACAAACCCTATAGAAGTAAGAGCGGGCGCGCAAAGCGCCGTTCTCGCCCACTGCTGAGCTTGACATACCCCCCTCTGAATTAAAGTGCGCCCCCTGTTATGGGTTTAATTCTTTTGTAACCCAACAAAAACAAAGGAGGCACTAATGGCTGATTATCTTGTTTCACGCACAATCTCTAGCGTGCTTAGTATTCCTCTTGAGGAAGATTCTAGTGCGTTCCGCACGTACAACATTTTCATGGATCAAGCCAGTGGCCACTGCATTTTGCATAGGGGAAAAGTTGTCAATATCGACACGCTTGAACCCGCAAAAGATAAGGCATTCATTGAGGCGGAAATATTGTGTTCAACAATCGCGATGAATGCTTTCACTAATCAAGCGGCATAAAGATTATAGGTGGCAGAGGTAGTAATAGTTGTTGTTTAAAAGCTCGTAGTCAGGGCGTTTTGTTTAATTAAAAGGGGTCACTAGTGTCCGGTTAAAAACGATCCCATGACTCTGGGGCCCATATCTGATGCCGCATACGGAGATTTTCATCGTGTCTCCGACTTGAACGGCGCACAGTCCTTCGTGCAGTCTTCCAGCTTTCCTGCTGCTGGAGATTGCGATGTACGTTGGCAAGCCTTTGTTCGCCCAAGTCATGGACTTCCTGCCATGG
>JAUYFR010000235.1 GCA_030690855.1 Gallionellaceae bacterium | reverse complement strand
GCTAGGAAAGACGTTGGTGTTTTGCATCGCGACAGTGAGGCTGCTGCCAGACATAACTTCGCGTTGTATCGCTTTGGTGGCATCAAAATAAACGGCATTACCAGAAGCACCAGCCACGGAGTCAAAGGCTTCGACGAGTGGCACGCCGGCAGCAAACATGGTGGATAAAGTGCGAGTCCAACGCGCAATAGTTGCCTTGCGAATCAGCGCGCCGAAGATGGGCATCTTGAGCATCACGATGTCCATATTACGTTGCAGTACTTTGCTACGTTTCCATGTGTAGAAAAACCAATAAAGGCCGCCACCGATGATGCCAAAAATTGCCCACCACCATTCCACGAAAAAGTCTGACATCGCCATTACGATTAGGGTTGGAGCAGGCAAGTCAGCACCGAAACCCTCGAACATTTTCTTGAATGCAGGAATAACGAAAATCATAATCACCGCGGTGATAGAGAAGGCGATAACGATGATGGAAATGGGGTACATCAGCGCTGATTTAATTTTGCCTTTGATCGCCTGAATTTTCTCTTTGTAGGTGGCCAAGCGGTCGAGCAAAGTATCCAAAATACCGGCTTGCTCACCTGCGCCCACTAGGTTGCAAAAGAGATCGTCAAAGTAGAGGGGGAATTTTTTAAAAGCTTGCTGCAAGCTACTGCCTGTCTCAACGTCGGTTTTAATGTCTAGTAGCAAGCGAGAAACAGCCGGGTTGTCGTGGCCTTTGCCGACAATGTCGAAGGCTTGTAAAAGAGGCACGCCTGATTTCAACATGGTGGCAAGTTGGCGGGTAAATAGGGTGACGTCTTTTTCAGATACGCTACCGCCACCACCAGAGCTTTTCTTAACTTTCGTAACGGTGATGCCTTGGCGGCGCAAGTGAGCGGAGACACTGGCCTCGCCTTGCGAGCGCATCTCGCCTTTAACGATCTTGCCGCCTTTGTCTTTTCCTTCCCAGCTATATTGAATATCTTTTGATTTTGCTGCTTTACCTGCAGTAGCCATGCTATTTCCTTAACTTAAAGGCGCGCCATAAGCGATTGGCAACGTTGAACAAATTTCACCAAGAACTCAATTATAATTTTTTGCATCATGCTTTGCTTTGAGCAGCTTGTAAAGCGGCTAAATTTAATCCGCCTTGAGTGTTGGCATAATGAAAATTCGAGCGACTTTAACGACGCGATCTTGTGTTTGCATAATCTCGATGGGATAGCCGCTGATTTTTAAACTCGTGCCAGCTTCAGGAATATCTTCCAGATGTTCTAAAATCAAGCCGTTTAAAGTCTTTGCGCCATCGAGAGGAAAGTGCAATCCCATCTTACGATTCAAGTCGCGAAGTAATGTGCTGCCCTCTATGAATAAACTACCGTCTTCTTGCCTAAAGAACTTGCCGGTTTGGGCAGGTGATTGAGTGGTGAAATCGCCCACAATTTCTTCCAGAATATTTTCGAGGGTGACCAAGCCAAGCAGTTCACCGTATTCATCTACGATCAGCCCCAAGCGTAAATGGCGCTGTTGAAAGTGATGCAACTGTGTCAGCAAGGTGGTGTTGGAGGGAATGAAGTAAGGGTCGAGCAGCAGTTCGCGTAACTCCGCACCACTGAATTCTTCGCTTTGCAGAAGAGAAAGTGTTTTACGCACATGCAAAATGCCGATGATGTTGTCCAGCGCGTTTTCGTACACAGGCAATAGTGTGTGATGGCAGGTAGCAAGCTGATGTTTGAGTACCTCTGGTTCTGCGTTGATGTCCAGCGCCTCGATTTGGCTGCGCGGAATCATCACGTCATCTACCTCAACGTTTTCTAAGTCCACCAAGTTCAGCAGCATTTTCTGGTGTTGGCGAGGCATAAAGTGCTCAGCCTCTAAAACAAGCAAGCGAACTTCTTCTAGGCTCACTTTTTGTTTGCTCTGGTCTGTCTGTACTTTAATGCGAAGCAAGGACAAGAAGCTTTTGACGATCAAACTGGCCACTGATACAACGGGATGAAACAGGGTAATTAGAGGCGAGAGTAAATAGCTGGAAGGTAGCGCGACGCGCTCAGGATAGCTCGCGGCAATCACTTTTGGCATGATTTCGCTAAAAATGAGCAGTATGAAAGTAATGAGTAGGGTGCCGACTAACAGTGCCAGCTCGCTCGCCCCGAAAATGCGCAGGATGACAATGTTGGTGATGGCTGCTGCTGCGACGTTGAGCAGGGTGTTGCCAAACAAAATAGACCCCAGCAACTTGTCAATTTTGGAGAGTAGTTTGCCGGTTAGCTTGGCGCTGTGGCTGCCGGCACGGATTAAATGATTCAAGCGGTGGCGGTTGATTGCCATCATGCTGGTTTCGGCTGCGGAGAACCATGCGCCGAAAATTAAAAGCAAAAGCAGAATGCCAAGCAGTGCGTCTAAAGAAAGGGTGTCCAAATTTTCTGGTGTTATTGAATAAAACGGGGTAAATGGTGGGCGAGCATGTCAGCGCTGTCAAGTTGAGTGGTGTTTTTAGGGGCGATGCTACCTGCGCGGCAACAAATGAGCGCTGAGCTGCTTCAAAATTCTAAATACGAACTCTTTGTCGTCCTCTTTCAGTTCAGCAATCCAGCCGAATACCTTTTGCGACTGGTCGTGATTGTGTGACGAAGAAGCACCCATCAGCGCAGATAAGGGGATGTCCAAGACATTCGCTAGTTCTTCCAGTCGAAGCAATGAAGGCAGATTGCTACCCCGTTCGAAGCGGGAGATGGTTGTCGTATCCACGCCAAGTCTTTCTGCCAACTCTGCCTGTGTCCAGCCGAGGGTAAGCCGTCTTTCGAGTATGTTGTTGCCGAGATCAACTCCAAGAGTGGAAAGCTTTTTTTGTTTCACTGCCATATTTGTTGCCGAGGTAGATAACGGCAAATATGGTCTCAGCTAGGCGGAATATGCAAAACAGCATAAAATGCAATTATTGGCATATTGTGCATTTGCGCAAATTAACGGGGCAGGCAAAAAATAGTTCCGATGCTTAGGAGTGTAATTAGGTTTTTCTATTTTCTTAATCACATAAAGGCATCCGAATCATGTTAGTTAAAAAAATCATTTTGGGGGTTGCCGTTTGTTTAGCGCTTGTTAATAACGCAACGGCAGAAACAACGGGGAAAAGTTATATCGGATTTCACTAGTGTCCGGTTAAAAACGATCCCATGACTCTGGAACCCATATCTGATACCGCATACGGAGATTTTCATCGTGTCTCCGACTTGAACGGCGCACAGTCCTTCGTGCAGTCTTCCAGCTTTCCTGCTGCTGGAGATTG
>JAUYFR010000229.1 GCA_030690855.1 Gallionellaceae bacterium | reverse complement strand
ATCGACCGAACCAGAGCGCACCAACATATCCACGATCTCCAACGCCTGTTCGCCGTTGTCAGGTTGCGAGATCAGAAGATCTTCAACTTTTACACCTAACTTCTGTGCGTACTGAGCATCAAGCGCGTGCTCAGCATCGATGAAGGCTGCTGTACCACCCAACTTTTGCATTTCGGCAATCACTTGCAGTGTCAGCGTAGTTTTACCGGAAGATTCCGGGCCATAAATTTCAATCACACGACCACGCGGCAAACCACCTACACCCAAGGCAATGTCTAACCCCAACGACCCAGTAGAAACAACCTGAATATCACGTGCGACATCGTTTTCGCCCAAACGCATGATGGAACCTTTGCCGAATTGTTTCTCGATTTGGCTTAGTGCTGCGGCAAGGGCTTTGCTTTTATTCTCATCCATGACTATTTCCTTTTTAAAAATGGTGACCGATTATGGCATAGCAAATCAGTCTTGCATAGAACGTTCGTTCTAAATTTTAGCTATGCCAAAACAGGCGATAAATTCAACATTTCCAACGCCCCTTGCAGAGCGATTTGTACTGCCTGCGCACGAATTTGTGAGCGATTTCCGCTGAGTTGATGCAACCTTGCTTGTGCCTGCCCCTCTCTTACAGCCCACGCAAACCATACTGTGCCCACAGGTTTTACGGCGGAACCCCCACTGGGACCTGCAATACCAGTCACAGCCAAAGCAAGATGCGCCCCACTGTGCTGCAGTGCGCCTGCTACCATTTCTCGTACTGTGATTTCGGAAACGGCGCCATACTCATCTAGCGTTGCCTGCCTAACTCCTAACATCTCAACTTTCGCGACATTGGCATAGCTGACAAAGCCACGCTCAAACCAAACTGAACTGCCCGCAATGTCAGTCACCGCTTGTGCGACGCCACCCCCCGTACATGACTCCGCTGTAGCTAACATCATGCCGCGTGCTAACAAAGCATCGCCAAGCTGTTTAGCTAGGATATTGTTCATTGAAAAGAAAAGACTAGGCCAAGCCGCGAGCAAGGTCGTTTTGAATATCGACCACTGCTTCAAGTCCTACCGCAATGCGAATCAACCCATCGCTAATGCCCGCTGCGGCTCTGGCTTCTGGCGAAATGCGCGCATGGGTTGTCGTTGCGGGATGCGTAATGGTCGTTTTGGTATCACCCAAGTTCGCGGTGATCGACAGCATCTGCGTGTTATCAATGACCCGCCAAGCCTCTACCTTACCGCCCTTGAGTTCAAACGCCACAATGCCGCCCCCGGTTTTTTGCTGTTTCATCGCCAATGCATGCTGCGGATGTGACGGTAAGCCGGGGTACAAAACACGTTTCACGTTAGGCTGCTGTTCCAACCACTGAGCTAGTTGCAACGCATTCGCACTATGCGCCTCCATGCGCAACTTGAGCGTCTCAATACCTTTCAAAAACACCCAAGCGTTAAATGCACTCATAGTCGGGCCCGTAGTACGTAAAAACCCATACACTGGTTCCATCAATTTTTTGCTACCCAACACCGCACCACCCAGCACACGCCCCTGACCATCCAGATATTTGGTTGCCGAATGAATAATAATGTCCGCGCCAAGCTCTAATGGACGTTGCAAAATCGGTGTGCAGAAACAATTATCGACCGCCAGCAATGCTCCACAACTTTTCGCCACTGCGGCGATGCCCGCGATGTCAGAAATTTCAGTGAGTGGATTGGAAGGCGTTTCCAAGAAAAACAATTTGGTGTTCGGACGCACGGCCTTTTGCCACTCGGCAACATCTGTCGCAGAAACAAAAGTGGTTTCCACGCCGAATTTTTTCAGCACGTTATTGAATAGATTGACCGTCGAGCCAAAAATACTCTGTGAAGCAATAACGTGATCACCCGCTTTAAGAAAAGCCATGCAGGTGGACAAAATGGCAGACATACCCGAAGCGGTGGCAACACACTGCTCAGCCCCTTCCAGCGCCGCGAGACGTTGCTCAAACATAGTGACGGTGGGATTGGTAAAGCGAGAATAAATATTGCCTGGCTCTTCGCCAATGAAACGCTTGGCTGCTTGCTCAGCACTTTCAAATACGAAGCTAGAGGTCAAAAATAAGGCTTCGCTGTGTTCGCCAAATTCAGTGCGGCTGGTGCCTGCTCGCACTGCCAATGTTTCTAGTTGATATTGTGATTCACTCATGTTGGATTTATCCCAAAAATATTGCTGGATTAGCCTATCCAAACCAAACGAAAAAATTACATCGATGTAGCGCTCATCGCCAAATCCAATTCCATTTGATCGTCATCTTTGGTCTTATTCGCCTTGCCTGCCCCGCGAGCATTTTCAATGCGATCAAGATATTCAGGCGTAATATCGCCCGTGATGTATTCACCATCAAAGCAAGCACAATCAAAGCGCGTAATCGCTGGGTTCAATTTATTGACTGCCGCCTTCAAGTCATCAAGGTCTTGATACACGATATGGTCGGCGCTAATTTCCTTGCAAATCTCTTCATCGGTCCGACCTGTCGCAATCAACTCATGGCGCGAGGGCATATCAATCCCGTACACATTTGGATATTTCACTGGCGGCGCAGCGGAAGCGAAATACACTTTGCGCGCGCCCGCATCGCGAGCCATTTGCACAATCTCGCGACTCGTTGTGCCACGCACAATCGAATCATCCACTAGCAACACATTTTTACCTTTGAACTCAACACTGATCGCATTCAGTTTTTGACGCACCGATTTCTTACGCATCGCCTGACCTGGCATGATGAAAGTTCGACCAATGTAACGATTTTTTACAAAACCTTCACGGAACGGGATGCCTAAACGATTCGCCAATTGCAAAGCACTCGGACGACTGGAATCAGGAATCGGAATCACCACATCAATATCATGATCAGGCCAAACGCGAGATATTTTATCCGCCAAGTACTCACCCATATTAAGGCGCGTTTCATAAACCGAAATACCGTCAATTACCGAGTCTGGACGAGCTAAGTAAACGTACTCAAAAATGCAAGGGTTCAGCACCGGATTTGCCGCACATTGCTGAGCGTGGAAGTTACCGTTGAAATCGACAAACACCGCTTCGCCCGGAGCAATGTCGCGCATATATTTAAAGCCCAGCGTATCTAAGGCGACGCTTTCTGAAGCCACTAAATACTCAATACCACGCTCAGTTTGGTTACTACCAATCACCAGTGGACGAATGCCAAAAGGATCGCGAAAAGCCAATAAACCGTAACCGGCAATCATTGACACGACCGCATACGCGCCACGGCAACGACGATGCACGCTAGAAACTGCTGCAAAAATAG
>JAUYFR010000222.1 GCA_030690855.1 Gallionellaceae bacterium | reverse complement strand
GATCTGGGTAAACACGCTACGATAGGGTTCACCGATGTCCGGGTAGATCACCGCTATGTTGCCTTCCCCTGCTGCCTGCGCGACCTTGTTGGCAAGTTTTCTGGTAGCAACGGCACGGACAGAATCTGCGACCAGAATGGGGAAAACCACCACATCCGGGAATGCTTCGATAGCGCGCATCACCTCGGCGTGGTCTCCTTGCGACGAACCGGGCGAGAGGATGAACGGGGCCATGGCGCGAAGCATCCCGGAGTAATCTTCCTGCGCGGATACGTTCTCGCGGGGCAGACCGGCAGACTCCTGGGGAATCGCCCATGCCGAGGCGGCTGTCAGCAATAAGGCCGCCAGCAACCAGACATCTAAGCCAACCCGCCGACGAGAAAAAAACGCGGCGCAGAATGGTGAAAGTGTTGTGAATATGCCCATAATTATTTTCCCCAATCTCCTTCAAGTGCGCTTGGTCGCATGGCCGAATACACCCGCTTCACTTGCGCGACAATAATATCAGGCTTTACACTGCCCTTATAGCATTCGTGGTTAATTTAACCCAGATTGTCCATTAGAAAAACCCCGTCATTCCGGCGAAGGCCGGAATCCAGATGATTAAAAAATTCCCACGTAAGTGGGACAACATCATGGTTTTGTCCGCTTCGCGGCATGTTTTTTTGACTAATGGATTCCGGCCTGCGCCGGAATGACGGCTTAATGGATTATTTGGGTTTAAGTATGCTTCGCAAAAAATTATGTCAGTATGCTTCACTACAAAAATAACCGGCTTTAGACCGGTACGCTGATTTTCATCTTCATCGGCTAACAATAACAAGATGTTGTTTGACGTCACCGGGAGGAGTTCTCGTATGGGCACTAACATTTCGCTTGTTCCAGACTCTACTGAAAAAGTGGAAGTAGCCGATTTGCTGGTGGCTTATCTGGAACAGATCGGTGTCGAATATGTGTTCGGGGTGCCGGGCGGCGCCATCGAACCGCTGTTCAACGCGATGGCACGCAGCCAGCGGCGCGGCGGCTTGAGGCCGATAGTGGCGCGGCACGAAGCCGGGGCGGCGTTCATGGCCGACGGCTATGCCCGCGAGACCGGACGCTTGGGCGTGTGCTGCGCCACTTCCGGCCCCGGCTCAACCAACCTGATCACCGGCGTGGCCTGCGCCCACGATAACAATGTCCCATTACTGGCGATCAGCGGACTCCCGATTCTGTCTTCATTCGGCAGAGGCGCATTGCAGGAATCATCCAGCACCGGCGTCAACGCTTTTGCCATGTTCGACCACTGCACCCGCTACAACGCGATGGTCTCCCACGCCAGCCAGTTTGAACGCAAACTGACCAATGCCCTGATGAAAGCACATCACGCTCCCGGTGGCCCCGTGCATTTGGCGATCCCCCTCGACATCCTGCGTGACGCAACTCCGAGCGCCACACCCACTTACAATCTGGCAGCATTGCACAAACAGGAACCCGTCTTGATCGACATTCATGCCGTACAGCGGCTCAAAGAAGAGCTGGTGCGATCGCCGCGCGTAGTATTCGTGATCGGAGCCTCATGCATTGAGGCGATCGAAGCGATCATGCTCCTCGTCAAACTGACCGATGCGCTTTTCATCACCACCCCCGATGCCAAGGGCTACATCAATCCCCGCCACAAGGCCTATTGCGGCGTATTCGGCATGGGCGGCCACGCCAGCGCACACGACCTTCTAGCCAGTGCACCGGATATTGTGCTGGCATTCGGCACAGGCTTCAGCGAATTTGTCAGCGGCGGCTGGTGCGACTCGCTGCTCAATGAACGCCTAGTACACATTGATAATTCCGAAGACAACCTGATGCGTTCGCCGATGGCCATGCTGCATGTGCGCGGCAACATCCGCGCGGTATGCGAGCACCTGATCGGACTGCTGAAAGACGACGCGTCGTTCAACATCAAAAACGCGGAAGAACCCCTAGGAAACTTCAGCCGAAGCCAAGCCGGGGTAACCTTGCTATCGCCTGAAAGCTACAGCTCCGAAGTCACACCGATCAAACCGCAGCGCCTCATGAAAACCTTGTCAGAACGCTGCCCGCCCGACACGCGCTTTCTTGCCGACTCCGGCAACAGCATGGTGTGGACGACCCATTACCTCCAACCCCGCGACAGGCGAATCGAACAGGAGCGGATAACCATCGACCGCCAGCAACTCGACCAGCGCTCGGGAACAGCCAGCTGGTTGCGCGTGATGATGGACTTTTGCCCGATGGGCTGGGCTATCGGTGCGGCGGTCGGCATCGCGCGCGGCAATCCGGCTTGCCCGGTGGTGTGCATTACCGGCGACGGCGCTTTTTTGATGAGCGGACAGGAAATTACCGTGGCCGCCATGGAGGAGCTAACCGTCGTTTTCGTCGTGCTCAACGACAGCGCATTGGGCATGGTCAAGCACGGCCAAAGGCTAGCAGGGGCCGAACCTATCGGCTACGAATTGCCGCAGGTCGATTACCGCAAACTTGCCGAAGCCATGGGTATTCCCGGCCACGTCATCCGCTCTCCGCAAGAACTGGATGCTCTCGATTTCGACGCGATCCTGCAACGCAAAGGGCCGACGCTGCTCGACGTGCGCATCGACGGCGAAGAAGTGCCGCCCATGATGCTGCGCATGAAAACGCTGGGAACATTGAAATGAATATCAGGATGTGTGTGCTGAGTGAAGCGCTTTAACTACAAATGCAGTTCAGTGATTAAAGGGAGCGTTGATGGCCACAGAAAAAAGAAAAGTCGAAAGTCGTAACGATGTTTTTGTGGAGCGTACCGCCACGAAAATATGGCAAGAGATCGAGAGCCCGAACAACCCCTATCTCGCTGATTCATGCCTCTGCCATGGCTATGACCTGCTGGAATTGACGCAAAAACGTAGCTTTGTTGAAACGCTCTACTTGTTGTTTCGCGGTGAATTGCCGGATGCAGATGAAGCGAGATTACTGGAGCACTTGATGATCGCACTGATCAACCCCGGCCCGCGCCATCCGGCTACGCGGGCTGCGATGAATGCAGGGGTTGGCAGCACTGACCGTGAACATATCCTGCCCATTGCTTTGTCCATTTATGGTGGCAGCCATTTGGGTGCTGGCGAGGTCGAACCCGCCATGGATTTTCTGCGCAAGCAGCGTAAACACGATCCTCGGCAACTGGCTCACGAATTGATAACAAACGGCATCCCTCCCCAAGAGGGCGATTGGCACATAGCCCCGGGGTTTGGCAGTCGTTTTGGCGGGGTGGATACTATGCCCGCAAAGATTGCCAAGCATCTAGCCGACCTGCCGGGCAAACATGAAACCCTGTTGTGGGGCTGCAAATTTGCCGTGGCCCTGAATGAACATTCTCTCGGCTGGCTGTCTCCGGCTATCGCTGCCGCCGTCTTTACCGATCTTGGTTTCAGCCCTCGTGCCGGGGCGGGATTATTCCAATTGCTGGGCGCTCCAGGCCTGTTAGCGCATGGCGTGGAGTTGTCCAATAAACCTGTGACTGCAATGCCATTTGTAAAGGATGAAAATTATGTCATCAAATATGAATGATAGAGCTTACCAACTTTGGGACGAACGCCGTGGCAAGATTCAAAGCAAAAAGGGGGGCTGGATAATCGGCAAAGGAGTATTCAATCATGGCTATTCCATGATGGACGACTTGGTTGGCAAGGTTTCCTACATGCAGGTGATGGTACTCAATGCCACGGGACGATTGCCGGAGCGCGCTGTAGCCGACTGGTTTGATGCGATCCACATTTGTTTAAGCTGGCCGGATCCGCGCATTTGGTGCAACCAGATCGGTGCGCTTGGCGGCACGGCAAGAACATCAGTCGTTGCCGCGACCTCAGCAGGTGTGCTGGCGGCAGATGCAAAGGCCTACGGGATCAAACCTTTGATCCAAGGCGTCAATTTTATTCAGACAGCGCTACTGGATTTTAAACGCGGCACGAGTGTCGATGAGATCATCCGCAACGAGTGCGCAAAACATCGTGGCAAGCCCAACATCATGGGTTATGCAAGACCGCTAGCCAAGGGGGATGAGCGCATTATCGCAATGTGGCGAGTTCAAAAAGCGCTTGGCTTGCCAATTGGAGAGCATTTGCAATTGGCCGAACAAATTGAGCAGTCCTTGCTAAAAAATTTCGATGAAAGCATGAACATCAATGGTTACATGACAGCCTTTCTTTCCGACTTGGGTTATACCGCTGATGAGGTATACCGAATTTTTGCTGTATTGGTAACCAGCGGGGTCACTGCATGTTATGTGGACACGCGCGACAAAGCACCGGATACATTTCTACCTCTGCGTTGCGCTGATATTGAATACACAGGCAAGCTGGCGCGCCCTGTGCCTTGAAAATTTAATGCGGAAATTTGATAGAGAGAGCACATTATTGAACCTTAGCAAGTACAATCATGCGCAGATGCAGTTAAAAATATTGAAGTTACAATAATTCAAGATAATTGAGGGGCGCTAGCATGCATATTTTAATAAGAAGCCAATTACTTTTTATCTTTCTGATTGTTGCCTATGCTGGTGACGCAGCCGCCCAAACCACCGAAGAAGAAGACTTGGCGCTAGCCTATGGCGACAATTCCACCGTCAGCATTGCCACCGGAAGCAAACAAACATTACGCCGCGCGCCTGCCGTGGCGACGGTGATTACGGCCCGCGACATCGAGGCCATGGGTGCTACCGATCTGGATCAGGTGCTAGAAAGCGTACCGGGGCTGCATGTTTCCAAATCGCATGTTGTCTCGAAGACAATTTACAGCTTCCGTGGCATCCATACTCTGCAAAATTCACAGGCCCTGATGCTGGTCAATGGCATTCCAATCACCAATGTATTTCAGGGTGATCGCGGCCAAATTTGGGGAGGCATGCCATTGGAAAATGTGGCGCGCATCGAAGTAATTCGCGGCCCTGGATCGGCACTGTATGGCGCGGATGCTTTTTCCGGGGTGATCAATGTCATCACCAAAACGGCGGCAGACATCAACGGCACCGAATACGGGGCGCGTGTCGGTAGTTTCAATAGCCGCGATGCGTGGCTACAACACGGCGGCAAACTGGGGGCGCTGGATGCCGCTTTCTATATCGGCGCAGGAAATACCGATGGACAGAAAGGCATCATCCAGAAAGATGCAATATCCGCTTCCGGCCCGATAAACGAAGAACGCAAATCGCTGGATACGCGAGCCGATCTATCCTATGAAGCATGGCGTTTTCGGGCGGCTTATCAGCAACGCAACATGGGTGCCGGCGCAGGGATAGCAGGTGCTCTGGATCCCAACGCGCGCGTATCTGAAAACAGACTATATCTGGACATGAACTATGAACAAGCCAACTGGGCGCCAAACTGGGATGTATCCGGGGTTGCGGGCTATTACAATATCGATCAAAAACAGGCCGACCCGACCTATACGCTGTTTCCCGCAGGGGCGATTCCCGGCTTCCCCAACGGGATGATCGGTAATCCCGGGCACTCCGAACGACACACCCACGCCAGCGTTTCCACCGTCTATACCGGTTTTGATCAGCATCGAGTCCGCATCGGCGCGGGGCTGCGTGAAGACGATATGTACGAATTTCTGGAAACAAAAAACTTCAGCGCAGTATTCGCGCCACTGCCTGGTGGTTTGACAGTAGCAACCGGCAATCCGGCTCTGGTCTCTATGTTGCCGCACAAGCGCAACCTGTCCTATGTGTTTGCCCAGGACGAATGGAATGTCGTCAAGGACTGGACGCTGACAGCAGGTGTGCGGCATGACAGCTATTCGGATTTTGGCAGCACGACCAATCCGCGCCTCGCACTGGTGTGGGATGCTGCCTACAACGTCGTAGTCAAGGCCATGCATGGCGAGGCTTTCCGCGCCCCCACGTTCGCCGAGCAATATGCCATCAATAATCCCGTACAAGTCGGCAGCGCCAATATCAAGCCGGAGACTATTTCCACTGATGAATTGGCATTTTCCTGGCAGCCGGTAGACAAACTGCAAACCAATTTGAATTTTTTCACTTACCGCATGCGCAATATTATTCAGCTTGTCGGCACAAAGATGCAGAATGCGGGAGACCAGACCGGACGCGGCTTGGAGTTTGAAGCCACACTGGATGCGAGCAGTAGCCTGCGGCTGACCGGCAATTATTCCTTACAACATTCCACAGATGAGGCCACTGGCAAAGATGCAGGCTTGTCGCCGCATCGTCGTTATTTCGCGCGTGCGGACTGGCGTTTCATGCCGCTGTGGCAATTCGGAACCACCGTTAATCGAGTGGAAGAAAGAATGCGCGAGCCGGGCGACCCCCGCGCTCAGATTCCAGACTACACCACGGTGGATTTGACTTTGCGACGTGAAAAATTTGCAGACAACTGGGATGCCCGTGCTTCGTTGACGAATCTGTTCAATCAAGACGCCAGGGAGCCGACCTTTAAATCATCGGGGATAACGTCCGACCTGCCGCTTGCCGGACGCGCTTTTTACATCCAGTTACAACATGGTCTGTAAGCACGTTACCAGCAGATCAGGTGAGCGTGTGTTGGAGGGGCTTTGCCCTATATAACACCCAAGTGTTACTGGGCATCTCATCTGATCAAAAATACACTCTCTCTGTGTCAACGCATTAAACAACGACCGCGTTATTGCTTCCTGACACCAGAAGTGTCATAAACGTTTGCCAACCTACTAAAATGAATGGAGTCCTACATGAAACTGTTGTCCACACTGATCGCTGCTGTATTCGCTGTTGTTTCTTTCTCTGCTATGGCTGCTGACGCTGCTCCAGCTGCCGCCGCTGCTCCAGCTGCTAAGCCAGCTAAAGCTGCTAAAAAGCACAAAAAAGCTAAGAAAGCTAAAAAAGCTGAAGCTCAAGCTGACGCTCCAGCAGCAGCGAAGTAA
>JAUYFR010000212.1 GCA_030690855.1 Gallionellaceae bacterium | reverse complement strand
CATCTGTACCGTTTCGTCCTTTGCGCAAAGTAGGGCAGTCATGGGTGTGTACAACTAATCCGTGGCCTGACCTGATCACGCCGATAATCGGGTCGCCCGGAATAGGGCGGCAGCATTTGGCAAATTGAATAGCCATGCCCTCGTTGCCTAGAATGTTTACCACGCTCTTGTCGTTAAAGGCGTCCATGCCAACCATTTCGCCGATCCGCGCGAGCTGACGTGCCACCACCATATTAAGGCGCCTGCCTAGGCCAATATCAGCATAAATTTCTTGTTGCGATTTTGCGCTAGTTTCCTTGACAACTCTTTCCCAGCAAGAGTCAGGCACATCTTGCAAGCGGATATTAAGCGTGTTGAGTGCTTGCGAGAGTAAACGTTCGCCAAGTTTGGCGGATTCATCTAAGTGTAGTGTTTTAAGTGAATGTCTAATTTCGCTGCGAGCGCGGCTGGTGACGACGTAACTGAGCCATGATGGATTGGGGTGGGCGTGTGGAGCGGTAATTACCTCGACATGATCACCATTTTTTAATTCGGTACGCAAAGGAACTAACTCCAAATTCACTTTAACAGCAACGCAACGGTTGCCAATATCGGTGTGCACATTGTAGGCAAAATCAACAGCAGTTGCGCCGCGAGGAAGGGCGAAAATCTTACCTTTGGGTGAAAAGATATAAACCTCATCTGGAAATAGATCGACCTTGAGGTGCTCTAAAAACTCAACCGAGTCGCCGCTCTGCGATAGGCTTTCTAGCAGGCTTTGTAGCCATTGATGCGTCTTCTGATGCAGTTCGTTAATCGGCGTTTCTACCGTCTTATAAAGCCAATGCGAAGCTACACCTGCTTCGGCAATTTTGTTCATTTCAGTGGTGCGAATTTGCACTTCGATCGGTGTGCCGAAAGGGCCAAAAAGTGCGGTGTGTAACGACTGATAGCCATTTGCTTTGGGGATGGCGATGTAGTCTTTAAATTTTCCGGGAAACGGTTTGTATAAGCTATGCAATGCGCCTAATGCCAAGTAGCAGGAGGGTACATCTTCAACCAGGACGCGGAATCCGTAAATATCTAACACCTGTGAAAATGCGAGTGATTTCACCTGCATTTTTTTGTAGATTCCGTAGAGATGTTTTTCGCGTCCTTTTACTTCCGCTGAAATATGATTTCCTTCTAGCCGCTGTTTAATTGACTCTAAGATTTTGCTCACCACCTCACGGCGATTGCCGCGAGCGACCTTAATCGCTTTGGACAGAACGTTATAGCGGTTTGGATGCAAGTGCATGAAGCACAAGTCTTCCAGCTCTTGAAAAATAGTATTCAGCCCAAGGCGATTGGCAATGGGAGCATATATCTCCATCGTTTCACGGGAAATACGCTGGCTCTTACTCGGAGCGACAGAGCCAAGAGTGCGCATATTGTGCAGACGATCGGCAAGTTTGATCAGAATTACGCGCACATCTCGCGCCATCGCCATGAGCATTTTTCTGAAATTCTCAGCCTGCGCATCTTCTTTAGTTTCAAACTGCAACTTGTCGAGCTTACTTAAACCCTCCACCATTTCTGCAACGGGTTTGCCAAAAGTTTCGGTGATATTTTCAATATGCACATCGGTGTCTTCTACAACGTCATGCAGAAGCGCGGCGATGATGGCCTGCGCGTCCATGTGCAATGGCGTGAGAATGCGCGCAACAGCAATGGGGTGTGAAATGTAGGGGTCGCCTGATTGTCGCCTCTGCCCTTTATGGGCGTTAGCGCTAAACGAGATAGCAACTTCAATCGCCGCAACATCCTCAGGCTTGAGGTAGGCAGCGACTTCCGTTAGTAGAGCCTGAGCATCGAGTTGGGCCATGGGGTGACTCAATTAAGTTTGATGCTACAGTTGATGTGCTCCCAGTCAAAAATTTTGCATGCTGGGACACACACAAGAGGTGAGGTAATTCTGGAAGAGGTCATGAACAGCCAGAACTTTACAGCTGAGTTATGCCATGCCGCGATTTAAAATTTCGATACCAACCTTGCCTTCGCTGATTTCGCGCAAAGCAACAACCGTTGGCTTATCTTTGCTTTCATCCACCAGATGGCTTGCACCATTGGCAAGTTGACGAGCGCGATAAGCCGCAGCCAAAGTCAATTCAAAACGGTTAGGGATAAATTTCATGCAGTCTTCAACGGTGATACGAGCCATCTGATTCTCCTATTTCTGTAACTGATTAATTAAATTTGCTTGACGGGTAAGTTGGCGATTGCGACGCAGGCTGGCTGCGACCACGACCGAATTGAGTTGGTGCAATGCAACGTCCAGCTTGTCGTTGATAATAACATAGTCAAACTCAGCGACATGAGAGATGTCCTCACGCGCGGCTTGTAAGCGCTTGGCAATGATCTCGTCGCTGTCCTGTTTGCGTCCTTTTAAGCGAGTCTCTAGGGTTTCAAGCGAAGGCGGCAAGATGAATATGCCAATGCTGTCTGGGAATTTGCTACGAACTTGCGCCGCGCCTTGCCAATCAATCTCAAGCAAGATGTCACGTCCCTTGCCATTCTCTTGGCTAATCCACGATTGCGAGGTGCCGTATAAATTGCCATACACCTCAGCGCTTTCTAAGAAATCACCGTGCTGTGCCTTCTGCATAAACTGCTCACGAGTGACGAAGTGATAGTCCGTGCCATTAACTTCACCTGGACGTGGATCTCGCGTGGTGTAAGAAACAGACAAATCAATCTGCTTGTTTTGGGTTAGTAGCCCGTTGACTAGGCTGGTTTTGCCTGCACCGGACGGCGCGCTAACGATAAATAAATTTCCGCTCATAGTGGTTCTGGCTCATAAGTATCCGCCGGTCGGGGCGTTGGATGAAGTCGCAGGCGGAATATTACACCTGCGGCCTCAACTGTGAAGGAGGCTATTCCAAATTTTGGATCTGTTCACGCATTTGCTCGATTAGCACTTTCATTTCCATCGCGGTGCGCGATACCTCTGCATCCACTGACTTTGAGCCGAGCGTATTTGCTTCGCGGTTTAATTCTTGCATTAAAAAATCGAGCCGTTTGCCGACTGCCCCACCCTTGGCGAGGATGCGCTGTATTTCAGTGAGATGACCTTGTAGGCGTGACAGCTCTTCATCGACGTCGATCTTGCTGGCGTAGAGCGTAATCTCTTGGCGCACACGCTCATCGTCATCGCTACCCAGCGCTTCGCGCAAACGGGCACGCATTTTCCCTTCGTAATTAGCGATGGCGGCGGGGATGTGCGGAGCGACGGCTATGCGAAGCGCTTCAATTTGCACAACGCGCTGGAGTAAAAATTCTTTCAGCTTTTCGCCCTCTCTGGCGCGCGAGGCGGAGAATTCTATAACCAATTGATTTAATTGAGTAATTATAATTTCATTTAGTTTGTCAGCGGGTGTGGCGTTGCTTTCTAGTATGCCGTTCCAGCGCAAGACATCCGCCACACTTAGGGTTTGCGCGTTGGGGAGGGTAACTTGAATTTCGTTATTCCATTTGGCAAGTTGTTGTAGCAAAGCTTGATTGAGTTGAGCACCAGAATTATTGGCTGCGCGAGAACTGAAGTTGATGCGGCATTCAATTTTTCCTCGGCTGGCGCGTGCAGAAATTGTTTCGCGAATAGCAGGTTCGAGGGCACGCATTTCATCGGGCATGCGCACCACTAAATCTAAATAGCGACTATTGACTGAGCGGAGTTCTAGGCTGAGGTAACCCGTCTCAAGCTCGGTGCTGGTAACGGCAAAACCGGTCATGCTATAAATCATTTGTAAGTTCCGTGAGGGGTGAGGGAAAACGCTTCCCAGGGGCGTTATATTACTCGCGATGAGGTATTTTTACCGGCGTCCGAATGGAGGGATATAATAAATTTGCTGTACCGTTTTACTATTAAATAAAAACACTAGGGGGAATCACAATGAAGTATAAAAATATTTTTAGTGCATTAATTAGTTTGCTTGTATTGCTTGCGTTGCCGCTTGATGCTCAGGCTTTCGATGAGGATGCCGCGAGAGCGCTGGCCCGTAAGAATGATTGCTTTCTGTGCCACGGCGTTGGGAAGCGTATAGACGGGCCTTCTTATAAATCGGTTGCTGAAAAATATCGTGGTAATAAAGATGCCGAGGCTAAGTTGGTCCACCATCTTACTGCGGGTGGAATGGCTAAGTTTACCGATGGACATCAAGAAGAACACAAAATTATCAATACAAAAGATGTTGATCAAATTAAAAACTTGGTGAATTGGATTCTTTCGCTTTGATCAAATCCTTTTATTTGGTTTTTGAAAATTGAGAATACATTGAATAATAAAGTGAGTGTGATAAGACGCGTCTGGCGGTTTCTAAAACAACCCAGTTCCCAATATTCAGTTTTGCTGATTGCCGTCATTTGTTTTATTGGCGGCATTATTTTTTGGGGCGGATTTAATACGGGAATGGAAGCCACTAATAAGCTCGAATTTTGTATTTCTTGTCATGAGATGCGCGATACGGTTTACAAAGAATATAAAGAAAGCATTCATTACGCTAACCGAACTGGTGTGCGTGCTATTTGTTCAGACTGTCATGTGCCGAAAGATTGGGGGCACAAAATGCTACGCAAAATTCAGGCTAGCCAAGAGGTTTGGGGGGCATTGACTGGATTTATCGATACACCTGAAAAATTTGAGACTCACCGCATGGCGTTGGCAACCAAAGAGTGGGAACGTATGCAGGCTAGTGATTCACGCGAATGCCGCAATTGCCATAGTTTGGAAGCTATGAGTAGCGCAGTGCAGAAGCAGTCCGCGTACCAGCGACATATGAAATCTAAGGCGGAGGGGAAGACCTGTATCGATTGCCACAAAGGTATCGCTCATAATCTACCCAAAGAATATAGAAATCCTGATGAAGAGTGAGTTGCCTTCGGAGTTTTGAGTTCGTGTCGCCCCGTAACCTCGTATCCGTCAGCGCTCCTGAGTCGAGCGCTGATTTTTATGCCCTTTGAGCTTTTTAAGATACGCCTCATACATGGTATGAGACCTGCAAGCTAAATAGCTCACGCTATAATGTGCGTCCTCTTTATTAACAACTCCAGAGATCATGCGCCCAAGTCAACGCCAAGCAAACCAACTCCGCAATATCCGCATTACTCGTCATTACACCAAGCACGCTGAAGGCGCAGTGCTGATTGAATGCGGAGACACCAAAGTTATCTGCACGGCCAGTGTTGAAGAGCGCGTACCGCCACACAAAAAAGGTAGTGGCGAGGGCTGGGTCACTGCCGAGTATGGCATGTTGCCGCGCTCAACTAACGAGCGCATGGGGCGCGAGGCCGCCAAAGGTAAGCAGTCTGGGCGCACACAAGAAATTCAACGCTTGATCGGACGTAGTCTGCGTGCGGTGGTCGATTTGAAAAAACTTGGTGAACGCACAATTCAGCTCGATTGCGATGTGATTCAAGCAGATGGCGGTACGCGCACTGCCAGTATTACCGGTGCTTTTGTTGCATTGCACGATGCTGTGAATGGTTTGATGAGCAAGGGGTTGGTAAAAGAAAATCCACTGAAAGATTTTATCGCGGCGATTTCAGTCGGTATTTATGAAGGTAATCCCGTATTGGATTTGGATTATGTTGAGGACTCCGCCTGCGATACAGATATGAATGTGGTGAT
>JAUYFR010000206.1 GCA_030690855.1 Gallionellaceae bacterium | reverse complement strand
GGTTTCAAATTTCATTCCGGCATTCGCCAGCGCTACCGCACCCGCCATCATCTGCGTGGGTGTGGACAGCATGGCCGCTGCCGATTCTTTGGAATAATTACTGATTTGAGCGACTTGCTCTTTAGTCAGCCCGGCAGTCTGTTTGAGTTCCAGCTGCAAGCGTTGAAAAGCCAACACGGTATCTTCCGTATTTTTCAGCAGAGCAGTGCCGCCCGCCAAACCAATCAGCTTGGATGCGGTAGAAAATCCGTTGGCGGCCTCGTACAGGCGCTTCATCTCGCCGGTTGCGCCGCGTGCGGTATCCCCCATGCCGGAAATTCCACGACCAACCGCACGCACTCCTGAAATGACGGCCTGCTGGCCTTTCAGTAGCAGGGATAGCGCGATTTCCAAATTTTTGCTCATAAGCTATACTCCTCGCATGAAAAACCTAACCCTTGCCGACCTGCTTGCAATGGCTTTAGTCGCCGCCGCTCTAGCGGTCGTGTGGGCTTTTTTTGGCAATTGGTTAATGGCTGCGTCGATGCCGTTGTTTTTGCTTTTTGTCGTATTCATCGTCATCGCCTCTGCTACAAGCCTCATCTGGAAAAATTAAAAAACGGGCGACCCAAAATCAAATCAGGTCGCCCGTTTTTTTTCGGCTGGAAACAAATCGACTACCGGACTCCTCTTTAACTGGGGCAGTTAAAGAACCGTAAGCATCCAGCAATGCGATTGCCTCAACCTCACCAATATCTTGTACCGCAATCCAATCTAGCCCGATTTTAAGCAGCGTGAGTTGCAGCCGGCGCAGGCGTTTCACCCGCTCCTCGAAAGGTGCTCAGACGCTCGCGCAGTTTAGCTGCGCCCTCCATCAAAGCCTGCATATCCACATCGTAGAGATCGAGCAATAGTTCGGCGTTAACTTCATCCGCCTTTAATGTGCCAAAACTCTCAATCTGTTTAACCTGCATCAGCAAGCCCAGATAGCTTTCGTTTTTAGCGGCACGCTCATCCTCCAGTGCGTCGATAGAGTCACGCACTTTTTGAGGTCGTAAAACAACCTCGCGATGCAGCACCCCATTTTTTTCCACGCCAATAGGCAGTGTGATTTTTTCGGTAATCATTCAGATACCTCGCGCAACGAACCCATAGTTAAGTCCTGCTTGGCTTCGCCCTCTACAGTGTATTTGCGCCCCACTTCGATAGTGAAACAGTCCTGATAAGTCGTCGTTTTTGCTCCGGCAGTCACGGGCTTGACCGTGATCTTCACGCCCTCAAGTGCGCCCCAGTCAATGTCGCCAGTGGCGGGAATCACCGCTGTGATTTTTAGGTCGATCTCCTGAATGCCTTTGACAAAGTTCTTGGCGCGAAGTGATTTGTTCATCGTCTTCACCAGTTTGCGCCCGGTCTTCTTGGTCACATCCAGCGATTCGATTTCAACGTCCTTGCCATCCACCGTCATTACGATAATGCCTAATACTTCGTTCAGTGCCATGTTATTTCTCCTGTAGGTCGGGTTTTAACCCGACATGGTTAACAGAGAGTCGGGATCAATCCCGACCTACAAAATCCGTTTAGAGGATGAGGTCAATACGCCCGGCGAAAATATGCAATCCGTTCACCACGTCCGTAGGAATCTTTGCATCGAGGCGATTCGGGTCTTGCAGATCGCGTTCAACGATCAATCCGTCCTTCCACAGATCCACGTTCTCGACGATCTCCAGCTCCTCCAGCTTGTAGAGCACATCCAGCAGCTCGGAGCGCACCTTGTCCGGTGTACGTGCCGATAGCTTGTCGCGCGGGAAGCGCAGCGCGATCCGCTCACGGCAAGCCTTGCGCACATAGTCCAGCGTGCGGATAGTAGTGATGTCCAGCATCGAAATATCCGGCACACCTTGCGGGTCGAGCGTATAGGTCGAAATGGCGCGCACGATCTGTACCTTCTC
Organism: Gallionellaceae bacterium; assembly: GCA_030690855.1. GTDB lineage: Bacteria > Pseudomonadota > Gammaproteobacteria > Burkholderiales > Gallionellaceae > PALSA-1006. Next base: position 5,104 of record JAUYFR010000206.1, on the reverse strand, counting down.
TCCTGAGCCGATCTCGGAAGGCGTCACGCCGTTGTACAGCGCGTTTTCCTGTTCGGTACGGCTCAAGCGGTTGGTCATCGGGTTTGCCAAGATGCCGGTGAGCGGCAAAGTATTCAGCGGCCGTGCGGGATCTTCTTCGCTGGCGATCACCGCACCGTAAGCTGCACCCACTTCGTAGCTTTGCTCATAAGCATTCGGCAGCAGGAAGCAATTGATGCGACCACTGTTGATGAGCGCGGACAGTGTCGTGCTCTGAGCCAATGTTCCGACATGGCCATAAGCCCCAATTGCACCGCGTTGCTCCAACGCACCGGAAACATTATCCAGATGCGTGCGCAAAGCGGTGAGGTTAGTTTGATCGTTCCATGCCGGGATGATGATGTTATGTCCGGCCGCAAATACCGTAGCCAGCGCCGTCGCAATCACCGGATCAGTTGCACCTGCTGCCATCGCTGTTGTTGCGACAGTAACGCCAGTAGCGGCAATCGTGGCCGACACCTTGATGCCGTTGCCCAGCGTGCCCTTATTCTTCGCGGTCAGCGTCACCACACCCAAGGCCGCCGCAGCCGTCACCGGCAAGTCGGGTTGCTTCGCGACCTGTGCGGCTAGCGCGGCAGCGATGATTGTAGGCGTATCGCCTACAGCCACACCCACCACCACCGATTGATTGCCCACGTTCACGGTTAATACACCAGCTGCCGCCGCGTTACCCGTGAGCGTCACCGTGGATGCTGCGGGCACAGAGGCCACCGCATCATCCAGTGCGATCATGCTCAGCGCGAGGTAATTATTAGCCTGCAATGCGGCTTTAGCCATCAAGTGCGCGACCGAGCCGCGACCAAAGAAGGTTGCCGCATCCACATCAGAGAAAACATCCACTGGCGTATTAGCTGCCACTGTACCTGCTGCCAAACGTTGGCCGACGATTAACGTCTTTTGCAGATTGCCCGGTAGCGTACGCACTGCCGTGGCAGTGTTGAACTCGAAATACTTACCCGGCTTGCGGATCGATGCGCCGATATTGCTGAACGCGATGTTGGGACTGGACATTATGCAGCTCCTTTCGTTTTGGTTTTAACAGGGGCGTCGATCACCATAACCAGCGACTCGCCCGCTTGTGAGCTTAGTCGATTGGCTAGTTGCTCTATCAGATCGCCATCACTGATACGGCGCTGGTAATAGGCAGACTCCGGCACGTCTACCGATTCTGCATCGGTGATGTAATCGTGCGGTTTATCTTCCATCGGAACTTTGAGTCCGGCTGCGGCTTTTACTTGCATGGTGCCTCCAGTATTAAAAATGCCTTTCTCGTTTGCCTCCTCGCCCCGCGTGCGGGGGAGGATTGAGGAGAGGGCGGTTATAAAGTTTTGGTATCGCTTGCATCCGGCGTTAAATGACCGGGCTTCAAGTAGTAATCCATCTGCAAACGCAGAAAATCTGGCGGCAATACAGTCGGCCAATTCGGGTCAGCGGCATTGATCGGTGCAAAAATTCCACCTGCCCCAATCGGAGCCTGCACTACAAACTTCGTATGCCATTCCTGCGCAAAAATCGCGATGGCTTCATTGTTAAGTTGCGAGTTATAAAGCGTCTTGATGTTGCCCGGCTCTAGTGGCGAGATCGCCAAGCCAAAATCCTGCATCAGCAACATCGTCTGCGTGTTCTCTAAAATCTGATACGCCCCCGGTGTGCCGACAGAACCTTGCCGCGCTGCCGCTTCCGAGCGCACGTTGCGCGCTCCGCACATCACCGCAAACGTACATGCCACCAACCATTTATCTTTTGCCGTGCTGTATGGAATAGGTTTGGAAGCCCCCGCAAACGTCACCCATACCGCCGGGAAGAGACGGATTACCTTACCCAAATCACCGTCAAACTCCCCGCCATAACTCGCAATTGATGCCAGCTTGTAACCCAGCGCAGGCGCAGTTGAGGCCAGCTTGATGTGCGCGATGATGGCGTTTTCAATTTGCGCAATCATGCTCAGTACCCGGACAAAGCCGCGCTATCCAGCACGCGACTCGATGCAGATACCTGCACCGAGGAACGCGCTGCCGGAGCAGCACCTGCGACCGTTAAACCGATATCAAGCTTGCCGTCGCGTATTAGCTCTAGCGCCTTGAGTGCATCTTTGTAACGATTACGAACCTCTTCTGTTTCCGTCACGCCCGACCCACATAATTTGTACCGAGCAATGTCGCAACACAGATCAGTCAATTTGTCGGGCACTACAGACAACGGCAACGAAAATCTTGCCGCTATATAAGAGTCGATATCATTACTCGCACGTAGCAAAGCTTTGGCGACCACAGGAGCATCCGGCACGCCGTCACCGTCCCGGTCTGCGAGTGCAATCACTTCGCGCTCATCAAACTGGTCGATCATGTCTTGCAGGGTGGCGTAGGACATTTAACGGTCAGCCTTTAAGCGGCGGCCTGCATGGATGCCCAAGCGTCATTACGCTCGGCAGCGGATACAGGCCAGCCCGTGATAACCGAAATGGCGGCGGCATCGGGGCGCTTGTCTTTCAGCCATAGACTGGCATCTTCCGGGCTGAGCTTACCGATGGCCGCAACGATAGCCGCAAGGCGCTCGGCGGGGTCGGTGGGTACGGTCGGTATGTTGCTTGCCAGACCTACTGCATCACTGAGAGCATTAACGGCCAACAGGTCTTTCGCCTCCTTATCGTCCAGATCAATGCTGTCGCCGACCGTGTAATCTTTGCCGTCATGTTTGATCGGGCTTTGTACTGCATAGGTTTTCTTTGCCATGTCATATTTCTCCTAAAGACCCGCCCGACAATTCGGGCGGGGTTGAGTGCGGCGCTCTGGGTTATGGATTAAGAGACGACGGTCTGGAGCAGGTAACCGGCAGCAGCTGCCGCGATCACCGGCGCGCGCTCATCGGTCACAGGGTAAATCCAGCTCTTGGCGTTGCGATCCTGATACGCCATTTCTACCGTCGGGTTGCCGCGCAGGCGGTAGGTGTAACCGTAGCTAGGTGCGCCACCATCGTCCGCCGTAGCGATCTCGGTATAGGCTACGACCACATCCTTGCCCCACACATCGGTCATGGTGCCGTTCGCGTTGTAGATTGCATCGCCGCTCACCACACGCTCGACATCGAACAGGTCAGCCAGTAGCTCCAGCGTTAGGCTGTCGCGACTGGTGTACTTGATACGGTCAATCAGTTTTGGGTGACGCTTCGCCGCCTTGTATGCCTTGGGCGACAACACTACGGTGTTAGGGCGCATGCCAACCTGCGCACGGATCGCCTCTACGGCAGCATCGACGTCCGCAGCCGGATCGGATACGCCGGAAGCATAGTCATCCCAGCGCGAGGTGCCAGCCAGCGTTGCTTTGTTGGCTGCCGCATAATTTGCCACATTACGGGCGATGGAAGCCGCTTGGTATTCGTTGGAAAGCAAGATGATGTTCTGCGTCTTGGTTACCGCACCGCGACCGAGATTGATACCCGGCACTTGGTTGGCTTCCTGCAAGTGTTCGAATGCCACCTTACCTTCCAGTGCGTGCTGCTCCAATGCATAGGGCAATCCGAGGTGACCAAACTGCACGCGCTTAGTATTTGTGCCAGGCGCACGTGCCGTGTTGTATAGCTCGAAATCCTCCTTGCCGAACTGGAGAATCTTACCGCCGCGCTGATCAACCGGAACGACCGGGAACAGATAGTCGGCGACCATCTGCCCATTCTTGTATCCCTGAGCGACCGTGGTCAAGATCGGATCGATCACACGCGCTTGTGCATTAGTCATATTTCCGATCACGCCGATGGCGAGCATGCCACTGGTATCGAGATAACCGGCGTGTGCGCCGAACGAGATGGCGAAGATGCCGACGATAATCGCCAGAACTTGCCAGAAAGAGTATTTGCTTTTCATTGTGTAGCTCCTATGAAATTGATGTGGATTTAAAGTTGTGCAGCAAAAAAGATTGGCCGAATTAGTTCGGGATCAGCACGACCTCAATAAACTGACCTGCTGCGGTCGCTACTTCGCCGGGTGCCAGACGCGCAACGGTTACGCCCGCGTTCTTGGTGATCGCGCGCCCCGTCGCATCTGTCTCGATTAACGCACCTGCAGCGATAGCGGCACCGGCCTCAACGATGGCGGTACCGAGCACATGCACAGCTAACTTGTCACCAATCGCAGCATCTGTGTCGGATACCCCTTGGGCGTTAACGCCTGCACCAGCCAAAGCAGCGGCGGGCGTAACGAAACGGTTAGCATTGATCGCGGCACTGGCGGTCATGGTCAGCACCAGCAAACTGATTGCATTTTTCATCTTTATTCTCCTTTGTGATGGATAGGGGTTATGCGCTTACGGCAGCCAGTGCGGCCTCATAAGTCGTCTTGTTAGCCGACTGATATGCCAGTGCCTTGTTGTGCAGCGCCAAACGGTCGCTATCCACGCCGTAGCCGGACGGCGCAGCGAAGTTGACGACACCGACAGCATCGGCAGCGGCACCCGACACTTCGGCGAATTCGACCTGTTTTGGCTGAGCAAGTAAGAATTCCTTGTGGACATCCAACAGAGGCTTCTTTGCATCACCCTCGCCAAACTCGACCACATCCTCTTGCCCGGCCATAAAGTCGAGCGTAGCCACGGTCGAGTCTTTATGCGCGGGTAGCAGCTTGCCGTCCTTGACCAATCCTTCCGCAAAAGCGAGGTGCCCAGCATGCAGCGCATCTGTTTTGCGTTTCTTATCGGCCTCGGCAAAAGCAATTTGATCGGCCTTGAACTTTTCGTTCTCAGCTTTTAGTCTTGCCATTTCTAACTTTTCTTCAGCGGACATTTCATCTCCTTGTGTTTGCTGTTCAGAAAATGCCGAGGCAGGTGTAGCCACGGCAGCGGTTTGCGACTCTCTCAATTCGTCTTGAGCACCTTGCTCCAGACTCTTCACTTCATAAGCAGGGATAACCTGATCGGCCACCTCAATTCCTTTTTCGCCAATGAACCACTCGCGCAATCTGCGCCATAGGTTGGCGTTATCCACATCGTCCCATTCGGAAAACTCGACCACGCCCTCTTCGGTCTCGGCGAATTCCGGTGAGCGCAGACCCTTAACAGCAGGCGGCTGAGCACCA
>JAUYFR010000204.1 GCA_030690855.1 Gallionellaceae bacterium | reverse complement strand
TTAAATATTGTGTGTTTCCGTTTTCGCTGTGATGACGCCGACAAAGTGAATGCCAATATTGCGGTGGCTTTACAAGAGTCAGGTATCGCCGCGCCTTCAGTAACCACGGTGAACGGAAAGATCGCGATTCGCGCGGCAATTGTGAATCATCGGACGACAGCGGAAAACATTGATGCGTTGTTGTGCGAGGCAATTGCGCAGGGCGAGCGCTTAACTGGAGTTGTTTCGCCATAGGTGAATCGAATGCACTCAGATTCTAATAGCGCACCGCCGTTGATTGGACTCGTTGTGTTGATGCGCCGTGTTTTCGCAGGCCAAGATTTAAGGCCACTGGCGGCTGAACTATCAGTACGTGTCGCAGACAATCCGAGTGATGCGAATGCCTTGCTCGATTTATCTACCATTCTGCAACTAAATTTCAACTACGAACTCGCGCTGCAAGTACAAGCGGAAGCGCTCAAAGTGCAGCGCTTGTATAGTATTCCGGCTGCTAAGCAACCGGCAAAATTGCGTTTGCTGGTATTGATGGGCGATGGCGCTTTGATCGCTAATACACCAGTCGAGTGTCTGCTTGAGAATTCCGATATTGCGATGGAGATGCTTTACGTATCGCGAGAAGTTGAATTGCCTGCTTCGTTGCCTGAACACGATGTTCTGTTCGTCGCGATTGCTGAGTCTGAAGAAAATATTCCCTTGCTCTACGATCTCAAAGAAATTGGCAGTGTGTGGCCGCGTCCGATGATCAATCTGCCGCTTCGCATTGCGCTGTTGTCGCGCGATAGTGCCTACAAAATATTGAGTGATGTACGCAAAGTGGTGATGCCAATTTCGGTGCGGATGTTGCGACCGATCTTGGAACAAATTGCCACGCAACAACAAACGCTTGATGTCGTTTTGGCTGGGGGCGGCTTCCCCATCATTATTCGTCCGATGGATTCGCATGCCGGGCGCGGCTTGGCAAAAATTGAAGATGCCGCTGCTCTTGATGAATATTTGCAAGGAATGCACGAACGCGAATTTTATATTTCTCCGTTTGTCGATTACCGCAGCCAAGATGGGCAGTATCGTAAATACCGCCTCGTGTTGATTGAAGGCGTGCCTTATATTTGCCATCTGGCGATTTCATCGCACTGGATGATTCATTATTTGAATGCGGGCATGGCGGAGAGTGCAATTAAGCGCGAAGAAGAAGCGGCGTGTTTTGCTGCTTTTGATGCTTCGTTTGCCATGAGACATGCCGCTGCCTTGCAAGAAATTTATCAACGCATGGAGCTAGATTATTTGGGCATTGACTGCGCCGAAACAGTTGATGGCGAACTGCTGATTTTTGAAGTGGACAGCAACATGGTGGTGCATGCTTTGGACTCAGTAGAGGTCTATCCCTACAAGCAACCGCAGATGCGCAAAGTGTTTGCCGCGTTTCGCACCATGCTGCTAAAAGCGGCTTCGAGTACCGCATGAGCGGCGATTTTCCAACCACTGAGCAATGGTTGATCGAAGGCAGCGATGCGCGTATCGCATTAAATCCCGTCACTGGAAAAAACAAATACGGCTGCGCACCGCAGCCGAATAAAAAAATCGCTGCCTTTGGCTCAGCAACGGCCAGCACTATTTCAGAAACAGCTTTTTTGGCAGCAGATCAACTGCGCAATCGCTTAGTGCATTTGCTAACCTTGGATAGTGCCGAAGCGATTTATGCAGATGAAATGCACCGCGTTGGCAAAGAGTTAATTGAGGTTTGCGAGCTTAGCCATTTGCATGAGCTCGATATTATCTTTGCTGCATCGGGAACAGACTGTCATTCGATAGCGGCGCAGTTGGCGATAGCTAGTCAGGCCCAGACGGTGCGCATGTTGATGGTGGACGAAACAGAGACGGGAAGTGGTGTGCCGAACGCTTTAGCAGGAGAGCGAGTCGCTATTCCGCTTCGTTTGGTTGACGGCACGCCGCGAGCCATTGCCGATATTGATGCCGATTTTGAGCAACAGGTTGCTGCGGCAGTTGCGGCTGAGCAACGTGTGTTGCTAACGATGGTCGATGTTTCTAAAACGGGGCTGATTGCTCCGAGTGTGGCGTGTGCCGTCAGTTTGTCGCAACGTTTCCCTGAGGTGCTTGAAGTGTTGGTGGATGCATGCCAGTTCCGTATTGCACCCTCCACTTTAGCGGCTTACTTGGTGCACGGCTTTATGGTGGCAATGACGGGCTCTAAATTTATGGGCGGGCCGAGTTTTTCTGGTGCGCTAATGATTCCTGCTGTTTTGGCAAAAAAATATCGTACCCGTGCGCTGAGTCAAGGTTTTTTAACGTTCTCTAATCAAGCGGAGTGGCTGGTTAATTGGAGCGAGGCCCGGCAGTTGAGCAACGCCGCAAATTTTGGTTTGTTACTCAGATGGCAAGCCGCGCTAAAAGAAATGCGCGAATTTCATTCAGTCTCAAATACGGTGGCGCGGCACTTTCTATTCGCCATTGCCGAGGCCGTGACACAGCGCTTGGTGAACGACCCTCACCTTGAATTATTAGCGGTGCCCACCTTGCAGCGCGAGCCCTTCGTGGATGATTTAAGTTGGGATAACGTACAAACCATTTTTCCGTTTGTATTGCGCCACGCGGAGAAAACATTTTTTAGCCGAGATGAGACATTACAGGTTTATCGCATCTTGCAAAATGAAGGCGTGCAATTAGCCCAGCCGGTTGATTGCGGTGAACGCGAGGGTGTTGCGGTGAGCGCGCTACGCTTGTGCGTAAGTTCGCGCTTAGTGGTTGAGGCGATGCAGGGCAATGGCAAAAACGAGCAGGCGGTTATTCAGCGCGCGTTAGAGGCTTTGAATCAAGTGGTGCGAGTTGCTCAAAAACCTTAGTTCGAATATCTAGGTCTTCAAGCCGCTTCGCAACTTTTCGCCATAAGCTACAATTCTCCGCATTCAAAATTAAGGAAACGATCATGCGCACCTTAAACCCAACCCGTCACAGCGAAGAGCCAACCCGTCTTACCGGCGTAGGCCGGTATCCAGCGATTTTATTAAAAGGGTTGTTGGCGTTGACCGTGCTTCGCACAAATTTTTTAACTCACTGGATACCGGCCTCCGCCGGTATGACGAGGGAGAAAGCAGTCGGCTCCTCCCCTGTTAAGGGGAGGCTGGGAGGGGTTAGCGCTGCCTTGCTCACCGCATTTTTACTCAGCGCCCTCACCGCCCAAGCCGCTGAAACCCGCGCGCTTAAAATTATCGCCACCGACCCTTCCACCAAGCAAAGTAGTGAGATTGCGCTTTACAACAAAAGCGTTGCCGTCATTATCGGCATCGACCAATACGCAAATTTGCCAGCAGACCGTCAGCTCACCTACGCCGTGAAAGATGCCAAAGGAGTGGCTGATGTACTCAAGCGACAATACAAATTCGACAAAATCATCACCCTCTACAACAAAGAAGCTACTCGCGACCACATCTTAGACGTACTGACTGAAGACCTACCCAAGCAACTTGGCAAAGATGATGCGTTATTTATTTTCTGGGCAGGACACGGCAATCAAGAAAGTGGACCTGAAGGCGATATCGGTTACTTGATACCCCACGATGGAGACGTGAATAAAATTCGCACCAATATCACCATGACGGAAATCCGCGACACCGTCTCCAAGAAAATTCCCGCCAAACATATTTTTTACGTCATGGACGCCTGCTACTCTGGCATGCTCACCGAAACTCGTGCAGTCGAT